>DPIB01000008.1 GCA_003522805.1 Fervidobacterium sp.
CAATTATATCATATTTGACACGAAGAATTGCGTAAATACTTGCAGCATATTATCAAATAAAGGATTGGACACGAAGCAAAACGTTGAAAAGTGATGAAAAAACTCGTAAGTTGTTCATCAATAGGGAGGTTACCATTCCCAAGCTCAAGGTGTTGTTGGAAACTTACACGTCTAAAACGGATTTTGAAGTGAAAGACAAAGCTGGATAATAGATTTACTGTGAATCCAGGATGGGAGATCAAATCGAAGTCTCATTTTGCTGCCAAATTTATGACGCTTGCTATCACCATGAGGCCTATACCACCTTTTGCCCGTTCTAGGTAATAGTACATCGCCCTGTTTGTAGGGGTGTAGTACTGATCAACCAAAGTACAAAAGATTCAACTGATTTCAAATTTTTTCCTATTTAGTGATATGAATAGGATCAATAGTAGAAATCCAAAAAGGACTATAGTTGGTCCAGGAGGAAGATCGAAGTAATAAGAGAGCAAAAATCCCAGGAGCGATGCAACGATGTTAAAAGTGGTGGCTCTGAATATCGCTTGTTTCAAAGAATTGGCTGATATCTTCGCAAAGACCCCGGGTAGTACCAAGAATGCGCCCATCACGATTACGCCAGCTATTTTCAGGGCGGATACGACGACGAACGATGTGAGGAACAAGGTCAATAACTTTGTGGTATTGGTCTTTATCCCGTAGAACTGTGCCATGTCCTCATCTGAAATCCAGTACGAGATCTTGTAGAGATTTGCAAATACTACAATGGCACTGAGTATCGTCACTACCACGAGAAAATACAGATCCTCTTTTACGACCATCAAGATGTTTCCAAATAGGTATGATGTCACATCCGTTGTGTACCGTGGTGATTTTGAAAAGATAATAACACCGATCGACATGAATACGGGAAGTAGTATACCTATCGCTGTACTCTCGTGAAAGGCCTGAGATTTGTTCAATCGATATATGAGATATGCAAATACGACGGTTGCCAATATTGCCCCAAGAAATACATTGAAATTGGCAACAACTGCAACTGCAACACCTGCGAATATGGCATGCGAGAGTCCATCACCTATGAATTCCATACCTCTATAAACAATTATCGGTGAGATGATACCAGTTGATAACGACACAAGCAGAGTTGCGATAAGTGAGTATCTTAAGAATTCAAAATTTGCCAAGTCACTTATTATACCCATTTTCATCACGCTTCTTTCTATCGTTCGTCGCTTCTGGATGTCTGCTGTGTTCATATTTTTCGTGTTCTACTTCGTAGTGGTCGTCTGAACGTATCCATATATCAAACTCGCCAAATGTTCTCTTCAGATCTTCGATTTTCATCGCTTCGGTTGGCCTGTGGCAGTGAATTGCCTTGTTCAGGCACATTACATTGTCACACTTTTCGAATATCAACCCTATGTCATGACTTACCATGAGTATCGTTATATGATCTTCTTCTTTCAGTTTACTAAGTAGCTCATAGAACTTTGCCTTCCCCATCTCATCGATGCCCGCCTCTGGTTCGTCCAATATCAGTATGTCAGGTTTTGAAATCAGAGCTCGGGCAAGTGATGCCCTTTGGAACTCCCCACCAGAGAGTGTCCCAACTAGTTTCTGTCCAAATCTTTCTAATCCTACTTCTTTAAGAAGTTCGTCGACTTTTTCTTTCCAATTCTTTTCTTTCCTGATCGGTAATCTGACAAAATCATAGACGTTCATAGGAAATTCCCTGTTGAATGACGAGAGCTGGGGTACATATCCTACTGTGCCATTCAACACTATCATACCCTCGTAGTCTATGAATCCCAAGATTGCTTTGAGTAGTGTGGATTTACCAGCCCCATTTGGCCCAATTATACCTGTGAAACTGCCCTTTGGTATTTCAAACGAGACGTCTTTTAGTACTTCTACATCTCCGAATTTCACAGATAAATCTTTAACGACAATTACCTTTTCGCTACTATTTCTCATTGATTGCCTCCTGTAATACTTTATAAGCTTTGTTAAACAAGTCTGTTATGCTCTTAGCATCAACGCCCAATGGATCAAGTACATAATACTTTCGCTTCAATTCCCTTGAGATCGTTTCTATCGCAGAACGGTTGAATTGAGGACCTACAAAGATACCAAGTAATTTGGATTGTTTCGACTGGTTTATGATTTCTTTGATATGAGATATAGTAGGTTGCTTATTATGCCCTTCTTCAACCGAGAGAATTGTAATACCGTACTTTTTGAAAATATAGAAATATGAAGGATGGTCCAATACTACTACTGAATTTCTGTATCCACTCAGGAGCAAGTCGAATTTCCTTGATAATGTAGATATAGATTTCAAGAGTACATCCGCATTCTGTTTGTAGAACTGTGCATTCAACTTATCCGCACTCATCAGTGTGTCTCTTATCGATGGTATGATGTACTGTGTCAAGAAGTCCAAAGAAAGCCAGACATGTGGATTTACTCCCTCTACTTCGGTCTCATTACCAGTATGTGCAGCCTCGAGGCCACCATTCAATCCAAGTTGCACCGTCGGGATGCAGAGCCCGACATACAATACATTTTTGTATCCTTTTAAGTAAGCGTCATCAAGTCCTAGGCCATTAGCAACGATGAGATCTGCTTTGGAAATGGCCTTTACATCAGTGACAGTCGGACTATAGGAATGAGGATCTGCACCCGCCTTGACAATTAAAGACAAATTTGCCTTACCGTTGGTGATTTCTTTCACTATCAGGTAGTACGGGTTGATTGTGGTAACTACGTTCAGAGAAAAAGCAAATGTAGATAGATAGCATAAAAAGATAGATGATAGAGCAGTTGATATGAGTATCTTTCTCATACGGTCAATTTCTCCTTCCACTTTTTATCTTTGCTGCAAACATTCCTGACATGTGCCAGTAAAAAGGATGAAATGTTCGTCTATCTTAATTCCCATCCTGTCTTCTAAATGCTTCTCATAGTCCTCAATAGAACATTCATACAAAGGAAAAAGCCTTTCACAAGTTGTACACCTAAAAAAGTGTTTGTGTTCTGCTGAGGAATAATAATATGCATAATGGTCCAGAGTAAAAGATCTTATATCACCGTTGCGGGCCAAGAAATTAAGCGCCCTGTATATCGTTGGTAGACTTATCTTACATCTATTGCTTATGTCATACGCTGTTAAAGGGACTTCTGATGACTCAATAATCTTCAGTATACTCTCCCTGTTTTTCGTTGTTCTTTCCATAGTATCACCTTCCAGATGCTCAAAATTAAGAAAATGAAAATGAGAATCATTCTCATATGATAGTATAACATGCCGTTTTGTCTTGTCAATAGATGAATTTTTTGCCATTACCTCTTGACATAGAAAATTGGATGTGGTATTATCGATAACGGCGCATGCATACTAATGTGTCGTAGAGGTGACCTGGTAGCTCAGCAGGTAGAGCACCTGACTTTTAATCAGGGGGTCGCGGGTTCGAATCCCGCCCGGGTCACCAGAGTATAGGTGCGAGAGTGGCGGAATTGGCAGACGCGCTGGACTTAGAATCCAGTGGGACTGATAATCCCGTGAGGGTTCAAATCCCTCCCCTCGCACCAAAGAAAAAGCTAGGGGTTTGGGAAGTTATATGAGCGGGTGTAGCTCAGCGGTAGAGCACTTGCTTGCCAAGCAAGGGGTCGCGGGTTCGAAACCCGTCACCCGCTCCAGAATATACCTGAATATAGAAGGTACACAAGAGTGAGTTAAGTTTTCTCGTTGTGCGGAGCACAGGTGGTGCTCCTTTATTTATCGCTAGTGGACCTCCAAAATGCGCAAAGATAAAGCACTTAGCTCTCTTGACGGAACATATGTTGTGTGATATAATATATAGTGAATTTTACGAAAAACCAAGCTAGCCGAGGTGGCGGAATTGGCAGACGCACATGGTTGAGGGCCATGCGGTCGTTGGACCATGCGGGTTCAAGTCCCGCCCTCGGCACCAAAGAAAAAATAGGAAATAGAAGAGTAAAGCGCCCAGTTGGGCGTTTTAATTTTCTGAAAGCAAGTATGAAAATATGTCGAGATTTTTTATCTTGTTTTTGTTTAGTATCAATATGTTTTGAACTCTTTTAGGTTACGGATTGTCAAATACTATGCAGGGGAACCGTTATTAATTATCGAGCAGTAAAAAAACGAGGGGGCGAAAGGTTTCGACGGGGGTAAGCCTCCTTGGGAAGCGAGCCGAGGTTTCCTGCCGTCCTCGTAAAAAA
>DPIB01000116.1 GCA_003522805.1 Fervidobacterium sp.
CCAATGGATTTTGCTGAATCTCGATTGGTGTACCTTGTGCTATCGTTACACCGTGATCAAGCACTACAATTCTCTCGCAGATATTCATAATAACCTTCATATCGTGTTCTATAACGATCACAGTCAATTTGTACCGTTCTCTGATTCTCAATATCAATTGGTTTAATTCCAAAGTTTCATCTGGATTCATGCCTGCTGCTGGTTCGTCGAGTAACAACAACTTCGGATTTGTTGCAAGTGCCCTTGCAATTTCCAATTTTCTCTGCAAACCATATGGCAAAGAACTCGATTTGCTATCAGCAAGATGATCTATGCCAACCTCTTTCATGAGTTCCAAAGTCTTCTGTTGAAAGTAATCCTCCTCATTCTTGTACTTGGGTAAGAATGCAATAGCGGTGAACAAATCAGATTTCAAATGTGCGTGAAATGCCGTCAATATGTTCTCCCTAACACTCATATTCGAAAAAAGTCTGATATTCTGGAAGGTTCTCGCAACTCCCAATCGTATGATTCTATCGGTTGTCAATTTGGTTATATCCCTTCCGTAAAATTCCATCTTTCCCTCAGTGATGGGAATGACGTGCGTTATTAGGTTGAAAATAGTCGTCTTTCCTGCGCCATTAGGTCCGATGAGACCGATGAGTTCTCCTTCTTTTAGATCTAAGTTGAAATCTGAAACAGCTACGAGCCCACCAAACCTTTTTGTAACGTGTTCCATATTGAGTACAGTCTGCTTTGCTGTTGGTTTAATTGTTTTAGTTGCCTCAGCTGATTGTGGGGTCATTCTCTCACCTTCCTCTTCTGGAACAGTCTTGCGACGCCTTCCCAGCTAAATTCGTGCTGGCCGAAGATACCTTGTCTGAAGAATAGAATTGTGACCATTAACAGTATGGAGAATATCAACATACGCATACCAAGTATCCCGGGAATCTGTATACCAAATATGTTCATAGGCATTTCGACGAACCTCAGCCATTCCATGAGGAATGCAAAACCGATACCGACTACGACACTACCCGTTATATTTCCAAGCCCACCGAGTAGTATTATCATTATTATCTGGTAAGTGAACATGATGCTAAACGAATTTGGATCTATCGTCATCAACAAGCTCCCCAGTAATCCGCCAGCGATACCTGCAAAGAACGAACCGACCACGAAGGCAAGCACTTTGTGTTTGAACAAGTTTATACCAAGGTTTTCTGCGGCTATTTCATCGTCTCTTATTGCCTTAAGTGCTCTTCCATAAGAACTATCAACGATCCTTTTGATGACGATGACAGTGATAATCGTCCAGCTAACGGTCCACCAGAGATTTGTATACGTAGGTAAGCCTTTCAAACCAAGTGGGCCATTCGTTATATTCTGTAAGTTATTGAAGAGTGACCTTATGATTTCGGAAAATCCATAGGTCACAATCGCCAGATAATCCCCTCTAACTCTCAAACATGGTGCACCCACTATGAATCCAGCAACAGCTGCCATGAGTCCACCTATGATGATGGCCCAGAAGAACGGAATTTGAATCCTATCCAATGGAGAGATGAGCGGGATCATGAAAAAATTAGATAATTTCGTTTCCGGTGACATGTAGAGTAGTGCAGAAGTATACGCACCTATTGCCATGAAACCCGCATGTCCAAGAGAAAACTGCCCAGTGAATCCATTTATCAGGTTCAAACTAACTCCAAGGATTGCATAGATGAGACCGGTGTTCAGTATCCTCTTTATGAATGGGTCCATGTAAAGTTCAGAAAAGTAAACAATGACATAGATTGCAATTATCAGCATCAAACTTAACAAAATTCTAGTTCTTCGTTTCATGCCTTCTCACCTGCCTCCTGGCCAAAGAGACCATTAGGCTTGAAGATAAGCACTATGACGAGCAATGCAAATATCAATGCCTCACGGTATCCGGAATACTCTGGAAATGCCGCAGGAAGTAGAACAGTCAACATACCAAGCAAGAATCCGCCTATGAGTGCTCCTTTTATACTTCCTATACCACCGACAACTGCGGCAATGAACGCCCTACTACCTGGATACTGTCCCATGAATGGGAAAATTTGAGGATATCTCAGTGCATAAAAGACGGCACTGATTGCAGCAAGTGCTGAGCCAAGAGCAAATGTGAAAGATATCGTTCTATCAACATTTATGCCCATGAGCCTTGCGGTATCAAAATCAGTCGACAAAATTCTCATTGCAAGGCCTATTTTTGTTTTCTGGAGTATGAAAGTCAAGAAAATAACCACAAGAATTGAAAATATTATCGTATAGATGGAAACCGATTGAATTCTTACCTCACCCAAAATTATGGTTTTCTTCATCATTTCTGGTACTGGGAAAGACCTCTGTATACCACCAAAAACCACAACTGCGAAATTTTGGAGTAGGAACGACATGCCTATCGATGAGACCAAGGAGTTTATTCTTGGATACTTTCTGAGAGGTCTGTAAGCAACCTTCTCTATGCCAACGCCGAGAAGTGCAGTTAAAGCGATACCAAATATAACTGCAGCGAGCCAAGGAAACCCGAAGAGAACTGATGCATAGAACATCATGTATGCACCCATCATGAAGACGTCACCGTGGGCAAAGTTAACGA
>DPIB01000216.1 GCA_003522805.1 Fervidobacterium sp.
TCTAAGGTGGCGGGTAGTTTAAAAAACCGAAAAAGCTGGAGTAAAACACTCCAGCTTTTTACAATTGGTCGGGGTGACTGGACTTGAACCAGCGTCCTCTTGCGCCCCATGCAAGCGCGCTAGCCAACTGCGCTACACCCCGATAACTTTCTGATGCTGACGTGAATTATTCTATCACATTAGCGAATATATTTCAAGTAAATTCGACGAATTGTACACATTTGATATTCATGCGTTCTTTTGTTCAACAAAAGTGGTATTCTTGTATCTACAGTCTTTCAACGGACACTCATCACATTTTGGTTTGGATCTGCAATACACTTTTGCATGTTCGACTATAAGCCCATGTAATTCTTGATAGATTTCTACATCTCTTGGGTACGATGATTCGAACATCTGCTGCACGCTGTCGTAATCTGCAATTTCAGAACTCTCAATCGCAAAAATCCTGTTGATCAATCTCTTTGTGTACGCATCTACAACAAACACTGGTAAATCCAACCCATAGCATAGTATCGAATCTGCAGTCTCCTTGCCTATACCATTTACGCTGAGTAATTCATTTCTCAACTCTTTCAATCCGACCTCATCTTGTGCCTTCTTCCTGACTGCAGCCATATCAAAATTGTATTTCGATACCCAGTTAAGTAAATTCCTCACCCTTTTTGTCTTTACATTGAAAAATCCGGCAGGTTTTATCAATTCTCTGAGCTCATCGTCTGAAAGAGCACTCAGAGTTTTCAAGAAATTGCCATTAAAACCATCTGAATCACCTAAGAATTTAATCCTTATCTTATCAAGCACCTTTTCGACGTTGGCCCAGCTTGTATTCTGCGTAAGAACAGCAGAGATGAATACTTCTTCAGCACTTCCAGGCCACCACTTTCCATGCGGCCCATGTATACTTCTCAGTATTTCGTAAAGTTGAGTAATCTCCATTGTCGTTACTCACCGACATAATAACTTTGATTTTCAAGTAGTTGTTTAGCTGGTACGTCCCTAAACTCCCTTGCAGGTACACCCGCAAAAATCTTTCTTGGAGGCACATCTTTAGTTACAATGGCTCCCGCTGCAATCAGTGCATCTTCTCCAATTTCTATGCCAGGCAGTATCGTCGCATTGGCACCGATTCTAGCACCTTTTCTTACAATCGGTCCTCTAAAATGCATCTTCCTCTCTTCCGTTCTGCCAAGATAATTATCGTTTGTAAATGTGACTTCAGGTGCGATGAAGCAATAATCTTCGATCGTCGATATGGCGGTTATGTATGCCTCGGTTTCTATTTTCACATACCTTCCGATCGTTGTCTTATTTTCTATGGTTACACCACGTCCTATGATTGTTTTCTCTCCGATTTGGACATCTTCCCTTACACTGGCAAGGTCTCCTATGAACACAAAATCGTTTATCTGTGCACCACGGTATATCACGCAACTAGCACCGATCGTCACGTGCTTTCCGATATTCAATGGTGGAAGCGGTTTATCATCTGTAGTTGCCGAAGTTGAAGCCTTGAATGGGATTTTCCCAAGGACTGTGTTATCAGCTATGACGCTTCCCTCACCGATGTGTGTATCTTCCTTTATCACCACGTTATGTCCGATAGTCACGTTGCTATCTATCGTCACGTTATCTTCTACAACAACATTGTATCCAAAGGACACATTCTCACCAATCTTTGCACTTTGCGATATGTACATTGCCTCACCTCCGAGATGAGTTTTTTTAAGCATTCAACTAAGATTATATCATAAAAAAGGTCTCCGTTAGGAGACCTTTTTCAAATACCGTAGTTACACTTTTTAGGATATTAGAATTATCCTCCAAGATATGCTTTCTTGACCCTTTCATCTTCAAGTAATTCTTTGCCAGTTCCTTGAAGAACGATACTACCAGTTTCCAAAACGTATCCATAATCACACAATTTTAGAGCTTCATACGCATTTTGTTCAACAAGTAGTATCGTAACACCGTCATTGTGAATCCTTCTTATCATCTGAAAAACTTCTTTGACAAGAACTGGTGCAAGACCTAACGATGGTTCATCAAAGAGTAGAAGTTTTGGTTTCGACATCAATGCCCTGCCTATTGCAAGCATCTGTTGCTCACCACCGGAGAGCGTACCAGCCCTCTGTGTTTCTCTTTCTTTCAACACCGGGAACAATCCGTAAATGTATTCTAGATCTTTCCTCATCTCCTCTTTGTCTTTTCTAAGATAAGCACCAGCCACGAGATTTTCGTACGTGGTAAGATTTGGGAAGATTCTTCTCCCTTCTGGCACCATTGTAATACCACGTTTAACTATCTCACTTGTATCGAGTTTGGTCAATTCCGCATCTTCATATTTTATGCTGCCCTTTGTTGCCTCTTTGAGTCCGCATATAGTTCTCAACGTAGTTGATTTCCCAGCTCCGTTAGCACCTATAAGCGAAATAATTCGCCCTTCTTCAACTTTCATCGATATGCCTTTAATTGCATGAATTCCCCCGTAATAGACATGGAGATCTGTGATTTCAAGCATCTTCATCACCTACGCCTAAGTATGCCTTGATGACCAATGGATTCTGCTGAATTTCACTAGGTGTACCCTCAGCAATCGTTACACCATGGTCAAGTACTATGATTCTTTCACTGATATTCATGATAACTTTCATATCGTGTTCTATAACGATCACCGTTAATTTGTATCGTTCTCTGATTCTCAGTATCAATTGGTTTAGTTCCAAAGTCTCATCAGGATTCATACCCGCTGCAGGTTCATCTAGAAGTAGCAATTTCGGGCTTGTTGCAAGTGCCCTTGCAATCTCTAACTTTCTCTGCAGACCATACGGTAGTGAACTCGACTTATGATCTGCTAGGTGCTCGATACCCACTTCCTTCATCAATTCCCAAGTTTTCTGCTGGATAAACTCTTCCTCTTCTCTATACTTAGGTAAAAATGCGACTGCGGTGAATAAGTCAGACTTTAGGTGTACGTGAAATGCTGTCATGATGTTTTCTTTCACGCTCATGTTTGAAAATAACCTAATATTCTGAAATGTTCTAGCTATTCCTAACTTAATGATTCTATCAGTCGACAATTTTGTTATGTCCTTACCATAGAATTCTATCTTTCCTTCCGTAACTGGAATAACATGCGTTATCAGATTGAAGATCGTTGTTTTTCCAGCTCCGTTAGGACCAATGAGTCCAAGCAATTCACCTTCCTTGAGATCCACGTTAAAATCCGAAACAGCGACTAGACCACCGAATTTTTTCGTAACATGTTCCAGTTTCAACACAGTTTGTCTTACATTTGGTTCAGTTGTTCTCTCTACTTCAACTGCTTGTAATATCATTCTTTCACCTTCCTCTTCTGGAACAGTTTTGCGACACCTTCCCAGCTGAATTCTCTTTGACCGAAAATTCCTTGTCTGAAGAAGAGAATTGTAAGCATAAGTAGTACAGAGAATATCAACATACGCATACCGAGAATTCCAGGAATCTCGATGCCGAATATGTGCATCGGCATTTCAACAAATCTCAGCCATTCCATGAGGAATGCAAAACCGATCCCTACTACAACGCTACCAGTTATATTTCCAAGACCACCAAGCAGTATTATCATTATTATCTGGTAGGTGAATAGAATGCTGAACGAATTTGGGTCTATTGTCATTAAGAGACTGCCAAGTAACCCACCAGCCACGCCTGCAAAAAATGCACCTACGACAAAAGCGAGTACTTTGTGTTTGAAAAGGTTAATGCCTAGGTTTTCCGCAGCCACTTCATCATCTCTTATCGCCTTCAGTGCTCGACCATATGAACTGTCGACGATCCGTTTGATTACAATGATTGTGACGATTGTCCAGCTGACAGTCCACCAAAGGTTCGTGTAAGTTGGTAAACCTTTCAGTCCAAGCGGTCCATTCGTTATGTTTTGGAGGTTGTTGAACAGCGACCTTATGATTTCGGAAAACCCATAAGTCACAATCGCTAAATAGTCACCTCTTACCCTTAAGCAAGGTGCACCGACGATAAAGCCAGCTCCAGCTGCCATCAGTCCACCTATGATGAGAGCCCAGAAAAACGGAATCTGAATTCTATCCAATGGTGAGATGAGTGGAATCATGAAAAAGTTCGACATTTTCGTTTCAGGCGACATGTAAAGTAGCGCAGAAGTATAAGCACCGATTGCCATGAAACCAGCATGTCCCAGCGAAAA
Organism: Fervidobacterium sp.; assembly: GCA_003522805.1. Taxonomy (GTDB): domain Bacteria; phylum Thermotogota; class Thermotogae; order Thermotogales; family Fervidobacteriaceae; genus Fervidobacterium. The sequence goes on from DPIB01000216.1 coordinate 4,205, forward strand.
TTGTCCAGTGAACCCATTTATCAAGTTCAGGCTAACCGCAAGGATTGCATAGATGAGGCCTGTATTCAATATCCTCTTTATAAAAGGATCCATGTGCAATTCCGAAAAGTATACAAAGATGTATATTACGATTATCAACATTAGACTGAGTAGTACACGTGTACTTCGTTTCATGCCTTTTCACCTGCCTCCTGACCAAACAGGCCATTAGGCTTGAATACCAGTACTATAACAAGTAATGCAAATATCAGTGCCTCACGGTATCCAGAATATTCAGGAAATGCGGCGGGAAGCAAAACAGTTAGCATACCAAGTAAAAAGCCACCTATAAGTGCTCCCTTTATACTTCCTATACCACCTACAACTGCAGCGATGAATGCTCTACTACCTGGATACTGCCCCATGAATGGGAAAATCTGAGGATATCTTAGTGCATAAAAGACAGCACTAACTGCTGCAAGTGCGGAACCCAAAGCAAATGTGAAAGATATCGTGTTATCAACATTTATTCCCATGAGCCTTGCAGTATCAAAATCAGTCGACAAAATTCTCATTGCAAGACCTATTTTTGTCTTTTGAAGGATGAAAGTCAATAAGAGGACCATGAGTATTGAAAACACTATAGTGTATATGGAGACGGCTTGAATTCTTACTTCTCCCAGGATTATAGTCTTTCTCATCATTTCTGGTACTGGGAATGACCTTTGTATACCACCGAACACCACAACTGCGAAGTTTTGGAGCAAGAACGACATACCTATAGATGAAACCAAAGAGTTTATTCTCGGATACTTTCTGAGTGGTCTGTAAGCAACCTTCTCTATGCCAACGCCAAGAAGAGCGGTCATAACGACACCAAATATAACAGCGGCAAGCCAAGGGAAACCAAATAGGACCGATGCGTAGAACATGAAGTAAGCAGCCATCATGAAGACATCTCCATGAGCGAAATTAACGAGCTTCACAACGCCGTACACAAGAGCGTACCCTACTGCGACAAGGCCAAATACGAAGCCAAGCGAAATGGCATTGACCAAATGTTGCATAAATAGACTCCAGCCCATTCGAACACCCCCAAGTTAAGTTGCAAAATTTCAAATCCTAGACAGTTTTAAAACATCATCGAAGCCCACTAGTGCTTGATTCCTTATTCATGTTCACTCACCTATTCTCTTCTCTCTCTCTAATATGCGGGAATGGCCATATGACCATCCCCGCATACAAAGTAAAATAGGTGGTAGAGAAGCTAGTTATTCAAGAAGTTATTCACCTTTTATAACAGTCACAAATTCAAACTTCCCGTTCCTTATCGTTTTTATGACAACATCCTTGATTGCATCCCTGTTTTGGTCAAATCTTATCCTTCCAGAGACACCGATGTAGTCGGTTGTGAGTAGTGCTTTTCTTATGTCATCCGGTTTATCAGAGTTTGCCCTTTTAATTGCATCGATGAGTACCATGTATGCATCGTAAGCAAGTGCTGGCAGATAGCCTGGATCTTCGTTATATTTTGCCCTGTACTTCTCTACGAATGGCTTTGTCTTGTCTGAGAGATCTGCCTTGACGTCGAACATTGTGCTGTAGTACACACCTTCGACAGCACTTCCGCCTATTTCGATGAGTTGTGGTAAGTCCCAAGTGTCACCGCCAAGAATAGGTTGCTTGAGACCAAGTTCCCGAGCCTGTTTTGCAATAAGTGCTCCGTCACCGACGATACCAACTGGTGCAAATATCACATCTGGATTTCCTCTCTTCACAGCAGTTAATTGTGCTGTGAAATCCTGGTCTCCGCCTTGGTATGCAATATACGTAACGACGGATTTTGGGTTACCAGTTAACTTTACGAATGCATCTCTGAAATAATACGCAAGTCCAACTGAATAGTCATTCGAAACATCATAGATAACAGCGGCTGTCTTAGCTTTCATGCTCTGAACAGCGAATTTCGCCATTACAGTGCCTTGAAATGGATCTATAAAGCATATTCTGAAGACATATGGTTTATCTTTTGTAACAAGCGGATTTGTGTTAGATGGCGATACATAAACAACTTTTTCCTTGTTAGCAATCTCTGTGGCAGGGATCCCAAGTGCGCTTGAATACGTACCAACGATTCCGACTACTTTATATTGCTCTATAAGTCTTGTAACGGCGTTGGCGGATTCAATCTTATCGCTCTTATTATCGAGTTTTACGAGTTTTATGGGCCTTCCAAGCACGGTAGGTACTTCTTCGTATGCCATATCTATTCCTCGCATACCTAGTTGACCAGCCATTGCATAGCTACCTGTTAACGGTTGTGCAACACCAATAACGATTTCATTTGCGGCAAACGCACTTATTATTCCTACTAATAATAGTAAGAACGAGAGTAATTTTCTCATACAATCCACCTCTCTAATGTGAAAAGACTTTTGAATTAAGGCTTTACTATGGAGATGAATTTAAATGAACCCTTTTCTATCTTCTTCACTATTGCATCCTTTATCGCATCACCATTCTCATCGAATGTTATATTCCCCGTCGCTCCCTGGAAGTTCTTCGTTTTTGCAAGTGCATCCTTTACATCAGCAGGTTTTACAGATTTGGCTCTGTTTATTGCATCGATTATCACCAAGTAAGCATCAAAGCCAAGCGCAGCAAATGCACTTGGATCTTCATTATACTTCTTCTTGTAAGCATCGATGAATTTCTTCGTCATCTCAGTTGTCATTGCCTTCTCATCGAAGTGTGTGCTGAAATATGCACCTTCAGCAGCGTCTCCAGCTACATCGATGATTTCTGGTACTTCCCACGTATCTCCACCGAGGAATGTTGCCTTGACTCCCATTTCTCTTGCTTGTTTCATGATCAGTGCAGCATCACCATACGAACCTGCTGGAATGAAAAGTACATCAGGATTCTTGGACTTTGCAAGAGTAAGTTGTGCTGTAAAGTCCTGATCTCCACCTTGATAAGATGCAACACCCAGAACCGATTTTGAGTCTCCTGTAAGTTCTATGAACGCATTTCTGAAGTAGTGTGCAAGACCAACTGAATAGTCAGAAGAGATGTCTTGAACGATGTAAGCGGTCTTTGCTTTCAAATTCTCGACGGCAAATTTTGCCATCACGGTACCTTGGAACGGGTCTATGAAACAGACTCTGAACACGTACTCTTTACCTTGAGTGACAAGTGGATTTGTTGGTGAACATCCTACCATAGGTACCTTCATCTTGTTTGCGACCTCGCTACCCGGAATTGCCAAAGAACTTCCATAACTACCGATGATCGCACTGACGTTGTACACTTGGATCAAACGAGTCACGGCGTTAGCTGCTTCCACTTTGTCTGTCTTGTTGTCCACGATTATAAGCTCGACTTTTTGATTCAAGACTGTCGGGAACATTTCATTCGCAAGCCTTATGCCTTTTAGCGTAAGTTGTCCGCCAGCTGCAAATGCACCAGTAAGAGGTTCAAATACACCTATCCTAATGGCAGAAAACACAAATACACTTGAAACCAAAAGCAAGACTATCAAAACTGCTTTTCTCACAGCAACCCCTCCCTTGGAAGAATGAAAACACTTTTGAAACTTTCCCTGAGTGACATCAAAATAGCCGTCGTAAAAACCAAAAGTTACATATGTATATGATTCGTAAAATTCTATAACAAATCATTATGCTTTTTCAAACTCAGTATTTGATGCTTTTTTCAAGCATATCCTAAGTTAAAGTCGATTATCTGTGGTATAGACATCTTTTTGAGATATTGCTATTGTAATACAGCTTTTACAGTTATCTAATCTTGTGATATGCTCTAATCCTGGGTTTTGAAGCGAGCCTATGCTACCGCTAATTCATCCAAAGGGATGATTGGTAGCTGAAGTCTAGTGGAAACTAACTACATTTGTGTTATGCCTTCGGGCTGGCACAGAAGTTAGTAAGTACACTAGAACCTGCTGGCTTTA
>DPIB01000133.1 GCA_003522805.1 Fervidobacterium sp.
TAAATTGTTTGAGCACCTCCTGTGAATCTATCGTTGGAAATTCTCCATCGTAATATACAAACTTTCCATTTACCATCGTGGCAAAGACACTGTCAGTGTGTGCATGCAAAAGATTGTTTAAGAATCTGTTCAGTGGCTGCAACTGCACGTCATCTGTGCTGAAAATCGCAAAGTCTGCAGGCTTTCCGACTTCTATTTTTCCACCTTCCAATCTCAACGCTTTGTATCCATTAGTTGTTAGCATACTAAATGCTTGATCTGTTGTAAACACTGAAGGATCTTTCATCTTCTGGCTGAGCATCGCAACTCTAAGGTCGAAGAGTGGATTGAGAGAATTGTTACTTGCAGGTCCATCTGTACCGATGGATAGTGTAAGGCCAGCGTCTAACATCTTCAATATCGGTGGGATGCCGTTCCCAAGTTTCATGTTGCTTGTAACGTTTATCGATGGGAATGCATTATTCAGCATACCGAGCTCATCATCTTCTAAATGGACACAATGTACAGGGATGAAGTGTACTCTGTCGAATCCAAGTGACATTATTTCATCCACACTATACTTATCCCTTTCCCAACTACTCTCAAAAAAGTGCATAGCAACAATCATATCATTAACTCTCGCAACGTCTATAATGCGCTTCAGATAATCCTTTGAGCACGTGTAAGGTGCATGTGGCCCTAAACCAACAAAGATTCTATCATCGTAACCATGCCATTTGTTGTGAAGTGCGATGTTTTCATCCAATCTTCCAGCATCATCACCGTTATCATCGGTAAGACCTCTTGTCAACAATGCCTTTAAGCCGAACTCTGCAACTGCTTGTGCTACCATGTCCATGTGGAAGTACATATCGCAAAACGCTGCAACACCATGTGCTGCCATCTCCATCATTGAGACCATAGCTCCATAGTATGCGGCATCGCTTGTGAGTCGCTCTTCGAGTGGGAAGATTGTCTTGAAAAGCCAGTCGTTAAATAATAGGTCTTCTGCAACACCTTTCAATATTGCCATCGGCGTGTGCGTATGCGTATTTACAAACGCAGGTGTGATAATCTTATCAGAAAAATCGTATACTTGCTCATCAATGATTGGCTTAATCCCGTCCTCCAGTTGTGTTATTTTGCCTTTCTCTATACGTATATCTATTTTCTTCAACGATTTATCAACCAAAACCAAACCATTCTTTAGAATCATTTGATATCTATCCTCTCAACATCGATCCAGAGGTGTTCAATATCGTAAAACTGTCGAGCGCTTTTTGTAAATATATGAATTACAATATCGCCTGCATCAACAAGTATCCAGTCGTATCCCTCACCACGGTCGTAGTATATGATCTGCTTGCCAAGCTCGTTGAGATAGTCCACAATGTCATCTCTCAAACTTTTCATGTGTATACTGCTATTTGCTGTACAGATGACAAAATAATCTGTAAGTAACCGTGTTTTTGACATGTCCATAATAACAGTGTCAATAGCTTCTTTTTTCTCAAGCTGCTTTGCTATTTTCAACACCGTTTCAATTGATTTACTATCCACCTGCTTACCATCTTCCAACAAAGATCATGCACCTCCTATATTCAGTTCTTCACTTATCCTACCATTCACCAAATAATCCCTGAGATATCCAATCAAATAGAACGACCCAGTGATGAATTTGTTTTCTATATCAATCTCTCTCAACCTTTCTAAACCAACGATTGAATCAACTTCGAGGATAACATTTTTACAATATTTCCGTGCTATTTCGTACGTCTCTTTAATTCTACTTGCCCTCTTCGATGGAGGTCTTGTTATTATCATCGTATCGAACTCTGGACCCAGTATTTTCAGCACGCTCTCCTTGTCCTTATCATCGAGTATACCAAACAAAGCAGCACGCCTTTGATTAGGAAAGTAAAGTTCGATGTTCTCTGCGAAATTCTGTGCAGCTTGTGGATTGTGCGAACCATCCAATATAAAATCATCGAGTAGCTCAAACCTGCCAGGAATAAATGCCTTGAAAAATGCTGATCTCACGTTTTCTTTATCCAATGGATGGACAACCTCAAATGCCTTCAGTGCAACTGCAAAATTGTAAAGTTGATGCTGGCCATTCAATTGAACTTGGATGTTCCTTACATCATTCTCGCCATGGTAATTGTACACATTTCTATTGAAAGTATATTCAACAACTTCCGCTGAAAAATCTTTACCAAACTCATAGACCTTTGAGCCACGCTGTGTGGCAATGTTTCTTATCACTTGCTTTGCACCTTCTGGCATCTCACCAATTACAACGGGTTTTCCTGGTTTTATGATTCCAGCTTTTTCAAATGCAATCTCTTCAACCGTGTTACCGAGCACATTTGTGTGCTCAAGTGAGATAGTAGATATAACGGAAACTTCAGGAATTACAACATTTGTCGAATCAAATCTACCACCAAGCCCTACTTCAACGCTACCGTATTCTACTCCTTTTGCCTTTGTGAGATAGAAGTACATCGCCGTCATGTATTCAAAAAAGCTTGGTGCAAATTCCTCTCCTATCTTATCCATTGCCTCTGCGTATGGCCTAACGGCATTTGCTGCTTCAACAAAATCTTCTTCAGTTACGTTCTCTGTGTTGTAGTGGAAACGTTCGAGTATGGTTGAGAGGTGAGGTGAGTAAAACCCTGTTACGTTGTGACCGTGCATATAGGTAAGGTATTCCAAAAATGTTGTAACACTACCCTTCCCATTTGATCCAGTGACGTGGAAATATTGAATTGTTGAATGGGGATTACCCATCTGAGAAAGAAGTTGCTCTATCCTGAAAAGCCCGATCTTCATAGTATTGTATGGCCTTGTGAAGTAAAGATAGTTAAGCATATCTATGAATTCACTCATCTGAAGTCCTCCAATGCACCCACTCAGTTAGCATTGCCCTCCAAGTCTGAAATTATCTGTTCTATCCTCGTAATTTGTTCTATGAACAATCTCTCCTTTTCTTTCGTTTCTTCAATGATATCCTCTGGTGCATTCTCTAGGAAATCTTTGTCGTAGAGTTTTCTTGCGAATTTCTCCATATCGCTTCTCATCTTTTCTATCTTCTTTTGTAACCTCGTTATCTCGGAAGATATGTCTATCAACGTACCAAGTGAGACGTAAACTTCCATCGTTGGAGAAAGATAAGCAGTGGCACACTTTTCTGGTCTGTTTTCAACAAACTCTATACTTTCAACGTTACCTAAGAACTCTACGTATTCTTGTTCTTCTTGAGTCAATTTACCTTTGACGAATGTCTTTACCCTTGTCGATTGTGGTACATTTACCTCAGCCCGAATGTTCCTGATGCCCCTTATTACATCAACTAACTTTGAAAATTCCGCTTCTGAAGATTCGTCAACCAACTCTTCAGAATATTTTGGCCACTGCGCGATTACCAAAGACTCACCAGCTGTTGGAAGTTTTGTCCAGAGTTCTTCAGTCAAAAATGGCATAAATGGATGCAGCAATCTCAAACTCGTATCTAAAACATGGACAAGCACATTTTGAACGATCTTCCTATCGGAAGTTCTAAGCCTATTTTTCACAGCTTCTATGTACCAATCACACAGCTCATCCCAGAAGAAACTGTACATCTCACCAGCTGCAACATTGAAATCATATCCATCAAGTGCTTCAGTCACCTTTTTCGTAACCTTCTGTAGCCTTGACAATATCCACCTATCGGCAAGTTTCAAATCACTCGGCTTGACCTCTACTTTCTCAAAATCGTCAAGGTTCATCAACATAAAGCGAGTGGCATTCCAAATCTTGTTTGCAAATTTTTTATATGTATCTAGGAATCTCACATCTAATTTCAAATCTCGTCCTTGAGCTGCAAGCATTGCCAACGTAAACCTCATTGGATCAGCGCCGTACTCATCTACAACTTCAAGTGGATCTATACCATTTCCCAAAGACTTGCTCATCTTTCTACCATGTTTGTCTCTCACAAGCTGATGTATATACACTTCTTTGAATGG
>DPIB01000201.1 GCA_003522805.1 Fervidobacterium sp.
TACCAATACTAAAAGTAATAGGGGTTGGTGGAGCAGGTTGTAATGCTATTAACAGAATGGCTGAAATGGGAATCAGAGGAGTAACACTCATTTCTGTCAACACAGATGCACAAGTTCTAGAAATTAGCAAAGCAGACATCACAGTTCAGATCGGTGAAAAGCTTACAAAAGGGCTTGGTGCTGGGGGTAATCCAAAAATCGGCGAAGAAGCTGCATTAGAAGATAGGAAGAAACTAGAAGATATATTACATGGTTCAGACATGTTATTCATCACAGCTGGATTTGGCGGAGGTACTGGAACAGGTGCTGCACCCGTCATTGCTGAAATCGCTAAGAATCTTGGGATACTTACAGTTGCAATTGTAACGATGCCTTTCTTCTTTGAAGGGACACCTAGATGGAATGTAGCACTTGAAGGAGTAAAGAGAATATCGGGAAAAGTTGATACACTTATAAAGATCAGCAATAATAAGTTACTTGAACAACTTTCACCGTCTACTACGATAGTCGATGCTTTTGGCACTGCAGATGAGATACTTCATCAAGGTGTTAGAGGAATATCTGATTTGATAATGAAGAGAGGATACATAAACCTGGATTTTGCTGATGTTGAATCTGTCATGAGAAATGCTGGTAACGCCATGTTGGGCATAGGCATAGGAAAAGGCGAGAAGCGAGTGTATGATGCTACCAGAAAGGCTTTGGATAGTAAGTTCCTTGATTACCCGATTGAAAATGCTAGATCTTTGATATTGAACATCTCAGCACCAAGGAATTCTACCTTACAGGAAATGCAGGAAGCTGCTATGATCGTAAAGCAAACATGTAGTGAAGATGCAGATATGAAATTCGGTATGGTTGTAGATGACGAATTATCGGACGATGAGATGAGAGTGACTGTAATAGCAACAAGATTTGACGTTGAAGAAAAATTTGGAAAATCAGAGGAAGACATTCCGGCAATCTATAAATTCGGATTAGAATATAAAGGAAATGTGGGTGAATAAATCACTCATTGTAAGTTACGAATATTTTGAGTTCAATATATATGGGGGGAACCATGTTGGATAAAGAGAGGAAACCGAAAAAACTTGGGGATATACTTGTGGAGAGGGGAGTAATAACCCCTTATGAACTAGAGAAAACTCTAGAGCTACAAAAAGATATTAAACGTCCCCTCGGTGAGATACTAGTCCAAATGGGTTATTGCGCATGGGATGACATAATAAGGGTATTAGCAGAACAATACGAGATCGAAGCTTGTATCGGAGAAGTGAACATAAACGAAGAATTTTCTAAGAGTTTTCCAAGAGATATTTTGAATGAGCTTAGAGTGATACCGATAGATGAGAGAGATGGGAAAATATTCCTTGGTATCGATAGTATCTACGACATCCCTGTAATAAAAAGAAGATTGAAATTCAGAATGGGTAAAGAAGTAGAATTTTGTTTAATGGCTCCAAGTACCTTTGAAGCTATATATAATAATGTTCTTCATGGTATATCAGCAGCAACTTTCTCGGAGAAAATGGGAGAGATAACAATTCAAGAACAGCCAACAGAGATTCAAGAAGATCAAGAAATAGCATTGGAAGCAGAGACACCTGTAGTGAAACTCGTATCGAATATAGTGAATCATGCCATAGAGTTAGAAGCCAGTGACGTGCATATCGAACCACAGCGAAAAAATGTCATTGTGAGGTATAGGGTTGATGGGATATTAAGAAGAATAACAGAGTACCCAAGAAACTTACATGCTGCTGTGGTTTCACGTATAAAAATACTTTCTGGATTGGATATAGTGGAACGAAGATTGCCACAAGATGGTAAGTTTTTTGTAAAAAAAGATGAAGAACAATATGATTTGCGCGTTTCTACAATGCCTTCGGTTAATGGAGAAAAAGTTGTCATGAGGATATTAAAAGTCTCTTCATCTAAGAAAAAACTTGAAGACCTAGGTTACTCGGCGTATAACTACGAAAGAATACAGAAACTGATAGAACATCCCTATGGAATCATCCTAGTCACTGGACCAACAGGAAGTGGTAAATCTACTACACTTGTAGCAATGATAAACTCACTCAACTCAGAAGATGTGAACATAGTTACTGCTGAGGATCCCGTGGAATACACAGTCGAAGGTATAACCCAGTGCCAGGTTAACACCGAAATTGGTTTAACATTTGCAAAGTACCTAAGATCTTTTCTTCGTCAAGACCCAGATATCATAATGGTTGGTGAAATACGCGATAAAGAGACTGCTCAATTGGCAGTAGAAGCTTCTCTTACTGGCCACTTGGTATTATCTACATTGCATACCAACACGGCTGCTGGAGCTGTTGATCGACTTGTGAATATGGGAATTGAACCGTCTTTGATCTCTGCCTCGTTGGTAGGAATAATGGGTCAAAGGCTTGTCAGAAAAGTCTGTCAGAAGTGTAAAACCGAAACTGAATTCCCAACAAAGATTCTTGAAAAGGCAAGAAAATACTTCCCAAATATGAATCCTGTGCAATATGTGGGGAAAGGTTGCCAAGAGTGTAATAATACAGGGTACAAAGGCAGGACTGCAGTCGCTGAAGTATTGATGATAAACGATGAATTAAGAAGGTTAATTCAAAAAGGGGCGGCAGCAAGCGAAATTGAAAGAATTGCTAGGCAGCATGGGATGGTTACCATGTTCCAAGACGGGCTTTACAAAGTTCTAAATGGTGAAACCACCGTTGAAGAAATACTTGCAACTGTTGGAGAAGAGGAGGAATAATCCTTGCCAGTAGATCCGAAGAAACTTCGCGAGGAAAAGGAGAACGAAATATCGGAAACGTATGGTCAGATGAGAAAAAGAAGTTTCAGATTTCTCTTTCTAAATGTCCTTATTGTTTTGGCAGTATTTTCACTACTGTTCTTTCTAAAAACTTCTTCGCCCGAGACTTACTCGAATATTGTTGAAAACTTGCAGATCGTTGTTGAATTGAAAAAGATTGAGTATATATCACCCGAGAAGATAGGAGCTAAAGTATATCTAGTAAATACCAAAAAGACAGAAAAGAACTTCACATTGAGCGATTTTTACTTAAAGATATACTCAGAATCATACACAGTTTATGAATTCTCCTTTCCCACCATAGTTGAGAGTTCTGTAGAGAGCTTAGGTAGGAAGTTGGTTTACAATTTAGAGAACGAAGTTTCTTTGCTTAATCTGAAGCCTGATACATATACTTTATATGTACGATGTAAGATAAATGGCCGAGAAGTTGAAACAACTAGAACTTTTACATACAAAGAAGAAATATCGTATATGATAATAAGTGAACCATTTTATCTCGTAGATGAGGAAATTACACCAGGTGTTGCAATTATCAATAAGACAGCCACAAGGAAAACCTTCGATGTGCAGAAAATTGAATGGATATTCGGTAAAGAACACATTTCTGAGAACATCAACGAACAAGTTACTTTACTTTCAGGAGAATCCTACGTTTTTAGATCAGCGCACAAATTCAAAATCGAGAACATTGGTCAACAAGAAGTGTCTGCACTTCTGTACCTGACGGATGGAGGCATAAAAGAAGTTAGAGGTATCATACCTGTTAGTAAAGAATTCGAAAATTCCCTTTCAAACCTAGACTTCAGTCTTGAAACGGAAGATATTGTTGTAGTCAACAAAGAGCCAAAGATCAATTTGTACATCGTGAATAAATCAAACGAAAACAGGTTTTTGAAGATAGACAAAATACAGATCAGTATCCCGGAAGCAGGATATGATTTCGAGATCAACAACAGACGGATTTTCCTAGCACCATTAGGCAGGTCTTTTGTCACTAAGTTTGAGAGACTTAATTTTGCTCAACCTGGTGTTTACAAGATCTTAGTACAGACCTCCCTTGGAAAGTCGGTAATCAAAAAAGAAATGACAATAGCGGTTGGCAAATAGAGCAGAGATGAGGAGGAAGTGTATGAATGAACTGAAAAAATCTGGGCATCAAAAAATCGAATGGGTTTCAAATCATATGAAGTTACTGAATACAATACAAAAATCAGGAGATTCGCTAAATGGACTGAGAGTTGCAATGTCCATACACCTGGAGGCAAAAACTGCTTACTTGGCCATCACACTAAAAAGACTAGGTGCAGATGTCGTAGTCACTGGTTCAAACCCCCTCTCTACCCAAGATGATGTTGCAGAAGCACTCAAGGATTTTGATATAGCAGTTCATGCCAAGCGGACGACAAATGAAGAGGAGTACTTGTCATTCTTACACACGGTTCTTGACTATGAGCCTGATCTAATTCTAGATGATGGTGCAGACTTAACAGTATTGGTACACACAGAGAGAAAAGAGATCCTGAAAAACCTGAAAGGCGTTTCGGAAGAAACCACAACAGGAGTGAGAAGGCTTGAAAATCTTGAAAAAAGCGGTGTATTAAGTGTTCCCGCTATAGCGGTTAACAATGCAAAGATGAAATCCATGTTCGACAACAGATACGGGACAGGGCAATCAACATTAGACTCGATCATGAGAAATACAAATTTGCTCGTAGCGGGTAAGCACGTGCTTGTTGCAGGGTATGGTTGGTGTGGCAGAGGAATAGCGATGAGGGCTCATGGGCTAGGAGCAAAGGTCATGGTAACTGAGGTAGATCCAATAAAAGCAGTTGAGGCTATCATGGATGGATTCGAAGTTGGCAGAATAGAAGATTTGGCTCCAAAGGCTGATTTCATAATAACAGCGACTGGAATGAGAGATGTCTTATCCAAAGAAGCTATAGAGAATCTAAAAGACGGAGTAGTGCTCGCGAACGCGGGGCATTTCAATGTTGAAATTCCAATGGACAAAATAGAGAAAATGGCTACGCAAAGTTATGAAATAAGGCAGAATGTTACTTGCTATAAAATTGCTGGTAAAAACATATACGTAATTGGTCTCGGAAGATTGGTAAACCTTGCAGCAGCCGATGGTCATCCTGTAGAGATAATGGATATCTCGTTTGCTCTACAAGCCTTGTCTATAACTTACTTAGCAAAGAATTATAACAAACTGTCGAACAAGGTGTATGAATATCCAGAGGAACTAGACAAGCTAGTTGCAAAGCTCAAACTGGATTCCATGGGAATAGCTATAGACACCTTGACAAAGGAACAGGAAGACTATCTAAATGAATTCTAAGAGCAAGTATTAGTATATAGATGAATCTTGTTTATGAGGTGAAAAATGTTATTGTTGTTAAATAAATCTTCTGGATCGAGAGAGACAAAAGCTGTATTGCTAGAAAACAACCAATTAATCGAAGTTTACCTTGGCGAAGAAGAAGAGGAGAGTATCGCTGGGAGTATATATGTAGGCAAAATAGAGAAATTTATTCCAGCTCTTGAAGCTGCCTTTGTCAAATTAGCAAATGGTGAGAATGCCTTTTTAAGGATGAAGGATATAAAAGTTGACTACCTCGATTTTTTTTCTATAAAGAAACTCCAGGAAGGACAAAAAATCCTTGTCCAAGTAAAAAAGGAGAGTGTAGGTAATAAAGGCCCTCAAATAACCACAAACATAGGAATAGCTGGAAGATACACTGTCATACTGCCTTTTTCAAAGTCGATAGGCATTTCGAGGAAGATATTGAACGAGGATGACAGAGGAAGGCTAAAAACAATAGGTAGGGCACTGAAGGAAAAATACGGTATAGGAATCATCATTAGGACAGTTGCAGCAGAAATTAGCGAAGAACTTATATATAAAGAAGTAGAAAACCTCTATGACAAATGGAAAGAGATCGCAAAGAATTTCAAAAAATCTCGAAAACCGAAATTATTGTACAAGGAATCCGATAGTGATGAGTTCATAATAAGGGAATTCCTTAGGGCCGAAGTGACTGAAATAGTAACTAATGACGAAAATCATAGAGAAATCATAAGAAAATTCAACCAAAAAGTAATAGTGAAGGTAATACACGGAGATGTATTTGAAACTTTCAGTATAGATGAGAAACTTAGAGAAGTCCTTAAAAGAAGGATTCAGCTGCCCTTGGGTGGAGAAATTGTTGTGGATAGAACGGAGGCAATGACTGTTATCGATGTTAATTCCAGTCACTATATTGCTACTGAAAGCCATGAAAAACTTTCTGAAGAAATAAATTTGGAAGCGGCCAAAGAAATTTGCAGAATTCTAAGACTAAGGAATATTGGGGGTATTGTGATAGTAGATTTTATAGATATGAAGGACGAAAAGAACAGAGAACAGATTCTAAAGACAGTTAAGACAGAGATACTTAAGGATAGGAACAGGGTAGAGATCTATGGCTTCACACATTTGGGACTTCTTGAGATGGCTCGTAAGCGAACAAGTAAGTCGTTGGACGAAAGATTCACACATATTTGTCCTATATGTGATGGGCGAGGTCGTGTTTTGAACCCCAAAGTTGTTATTGAAAGATTGAAAAGAGAAGTGGAGAAAAAACCTCCAAAAGCTAAAGAAGTCATAATAAAGTTGCATCCAGAATTTAAAGACTTCATCGATAAAGAAGAGCTAAAGGTTTTTTTTAAAACAGAGGTACATGTTCATTATACGCATATTGATCCTAACACATATGAAATAGCCTGGAAAATTTGAGGAAATCAAAGAATACAAAAAATAGAAAGGAGAAAAGAGCATATTGCTGACTACATTATGTTGGACACATAACTGGTATGCTCATGTGAAATGAGGATGAATGAAATGGGGAAGTTAAAAATGACCGTTGAAGGCGAAGAATATGAAATACCATTTGGTAGTACGCTTGAGGAGATTGCGAAGACATACGAGGAAAGAATCGGTAAAGTCATCTTAGGTGCTCAGCTGAACAACTCTATCGTAGAACTTTTCAGACCGATAACTCGTTCTGGAGAGGTTTCTTTCATAACATTAGACTCGCAAGACGGACTAAGGATATATCAACGTGGATTGTTTTTTATACTGCATGCTTCTATCAGGAAACTGTACAAGAACTACACGATAAAGGTGTTGCATTCGATAGGTCATGGCGTATATTGTGAGATTAGGGAAAATGGAAAAAACGGCAAAATAGTGGAACCTACTGCTAAGGATATAGAAAACATAGTTTCAGAAATGAATAGATGGGTTGTGTGCGATTACAAGTTTCAGAAGAATGAACTGCTAAACAGCGAGGCCATAGAGTTATTTGCCAGCACTGGAATGTATGACAAGGTTAAACTCTTGAAATACAGAAAGAAAAAAACGGTTAAGGTATACGAGGCAGACAACCATTTTGACTATTTTTATGGATACATGCCACCAAGTACAGGATACCTTAAATGGTTCAAAGTAGTTAAGTACGGTCAAGGTTTTGTACTACTTCTCCCAAGAGTGGTAAACAATCAAGTGGTTGTTCCAGACTTCAAACCTTTTCCAAAGCTTTCTGGTATATTCTTGGAATACTCTCGCTGGCTTGAGATTATGGACATCGATAATGTTGGTGACCTTAACGAAGTTATATCAAAAGGCGAAAGATCAGTAAATGATCTTGTGATACTGACTGAGGCTTTGCATGAAAAACGTATCGCAATGATTTCTGAAGAGATTAGAAGAAGAAAAAGTGTCAGATTAGTCTTGATAGCGGGGCCATCGTCAAGTGGAAAGACAACATTTTCAAAGAGATTGATGGTTCAGTTGAAGGCAAGTGGTTTTAGACCTGTAACGATCTCTCTGGATGATTACTTTGTTGATAGAGAAAGGACACCACGAGATGAAAATGGTAATTACGATTTTGAGGCATTGGAAGCAATTGATGTGGAGCTATTTAACAAGAATTTAGTAGACCTCTTCAGCGGTAAGGAAGTGGAATTACCGAAATTCGATTTTGTTTCTGGTAGAAGAACCCGTGGTTCAAAACTTAAAATAGACAAAGATCAAATAGTAATCGTTGAGGGAATACATGGGCTAAACCCAAAATTAACTGAGCGGATAAAAGAAAACCTTAAATTCGAAATATATGCAAGTGCTTTGGCACAACTCAACTTGGATAACGTGAATAGATTGCACACGACAGACATAAGACTCTTCAGAAGGATGGTAAGAGATAGTAAATTCAGAGGTCATGATGCACTGGCAACATTAAAGATGTGGGAAAACGTTAGGAGCGGTGAGGAAAAAAATATATTTCCATATCAGGAAAATGCTGATGCAATGTTCAATAGTGCTCTCATATATGAACTACCGGTTTTGAAAATATATGCAGAGCCACTCTTGGCAGTTGTTCCAGACAACATTCCAGAATCAACCGAAGCAAATAGGTTATTGAAAATTCTTGACTATTTCTTACCAATAACGAATATAGAAGATATTCCAAGAACATCGATAATTAGGGAGTTTATAGGTAGGAGCGCATTTAAATATTGATTAGTCTTGCTTTCCAATGAGTGATAGTACGATTTTGTAGACCAAGTTTTTCTGACGAAGGAGTGTGAACACGATGGAGGTCCAAATAGGTTCAACAGAACGAAAGTACCTTCTAGCAGTTTACTTAACTCTGAACGAAATGGGATGGACTCGATTGAAAAAAGTCTCAGATTTCTTGAAAGTCAAGATGCCATCTGCTAAGCAATTCTTAATGAAACTTGAAGATGCGAAGCTTATCTATTATGAAAAGCGCGGAGGTATCTCCCTTACGCAAGAAGGGAAACGGTTAGCAGTTGTTGAAAATGCTAATCTAAACGCTGTTAGAATGTTTTTTTGCGAGATACTATCGCTGGATGAGAAAGAGGCCATTGAAGCTGCGTGGAATGTATATTTCAATCTTAATGACAAAACGGTGAGAAGATTCTCAGACTTTGCAAGATTCTTAGTAGAAGGTGAAGCAAAGACAGTAATAGAGAAATTTAGGGAATTTATAAACCAGCCGCGAAAGACCACTGCACCATGCCAATTAAAGTCAGTGTACGAAGACGAAGGAGACCAACGAACAAGCGATGAGCATAAAGAAGAGTCTGTCTGAAGAAGATAAAAACTATAAGGAACAGGAAGTTTTGGAATACGACATAATTGTGAAAATGGAAAGAGGTAAAGTCCATTTATTAAACTACATTCTTGAAGCTGAAGACAACGCGATGAACATAAGGAGTTTTGAAGGAGAATACTTAAAAGTAATCGCCCCAAAAGATACAGTAATAGACGCCATAAAACTATTGGAGAGTGTCAAGGAATATGTGGACCTTGAAATCATTGGGCTTAGGCCCAACAATGGAACTGCTGGCTAGTGACTACTGTAGTTGTTGTGAAGTGTTTGTTTTTATAACATCGGAATATATTTCTTAGTTTTCTATGTTTGGGTGCATATTTCGATAATAAACATTGAAAACAAAGCGAAAAACGAGGGAGGTATAATCGTGTCAATTACAACCAAGACTGGTGACTCAGGTGAAACAAGTCTGGCAAATGGAGAACGAGTACCAAAAGACAACCTGAGGGTCCAGAGCTATGGAACAGTCGACGAACTGAATTCTTTCCTTGGATTAGCAAAGCACTATCTACCAGAAAATGAAAAAGACATCGTTGAACAAATCCAGAAAGATCTATTCAGACTGGCAGCAGAGCTAGCCAAAGGCGAGGAATTTGTGAGACTCCTATCGGAAAAAGAAATTGAAGAAATTACTGAAATTGTGCATTCTTACGAAAAAATGGTTGATCTGAATTCTTTTGCGATTCCGGGAGGAACAATTGCAAGTGCCCACCTAGATATCTGCAGAACCATAGCTAGGAGATCTGAAAGGACAGTCGTTAGCCTTTCGAAAGAAGAAAAAATCCGTCCTGAAGTGATTAAGTATCTAAACCGTATCTCAGATTTGTTATACATTATGGCACGATTTCTCGAGGGAGAGAATATAAATAGAATAAGGGGTAGCGAATTATGATAATGATAGATGGTGAGAATCTTACAATTGAACAGGTGCACAAAGTAGCAAGAGGTTATGAGAAAGTAGGCATTTCAGATTTGTCTTATGAAAAAATGTCGAGAAGTCGAGAAATCGTAGAGATGCTACTCTCCCAAGAAAAGCCCATATACGGTGTTAATACAGGTTTTGGTGCTCTGGCAAGTGTTCAGATTTCAAAAGAAAAACTAAAAGAGCTTCAGAAGAACATCATCTTATCGCACTCTGCTGGTATAGGTGAATACTTAAGAGAAGACATAGTCAGAGCCATGATGCTTATCCGTGCTAATGCTTTGGCAAAAGGTTATAGTGGAATTAGGCCAGTGATAGTAGAAAAACTAATCGAACTGTTGAATAGAAAAATAACACCAGCAGTTCCAGAAAAAGGTTCAGTAGGTGCAAGTGGTGATTTGGCTCCGTTGTCTCATATAGCAATGGCATTGATAGGTCACGGGAAAGTATTTTTTGATAATGAACTTGTGGATATCGTTTCAACTGAATACATTCCGGTTGAACTTGAAGAAAAAGAGGGCTTGAGTCTAATAAATGGTACACAGTTCATGGCGGCTCATCTCGCACTACTTGTGAGAGATATAGAGAAATTCATACAACTAGCAACTCTGACTGCTGCAGCTTCTGTTGATGTGCTCTTGGGAACACCATCTGCGTTTGATGAAAGAATACAGATGTGCAGACCTCATCCTGGGCAGATAAAGATAGCACAGTTACTGAGGGAGAACTTGGATGGCAGTGAACTAAGAGAAAGTCACAGGAGTTGTAAAAAGGTGCAAGATCCATACACACTAAGAACAATACCACAAGTCTATGGAGCAATCTACGACACCGTAAGCTGGATAAGAGAAGTTGTAACACGGGAGATTAACTCGTCCACTGATAATCCACTAGTTTTTGATGACGAGATTATAAGTGGCGGAAATTTCCATGGGGAACCAATCGCCTTATGTGCTGACTACCTTGCAATTGCCCTGACTTCCATGGGGAACATGATCGAAAGAAGAATCGATAGACTTGTTAATCCAAAAATAAACGAAGGATTGCCTGCATTCTTAGCTGCTGGCGAAGAAGGACTTAACAGTGGTTACATGCTTTGGCAATACACTGCTGCCGCATTATGTAATGAGAATAAAATACTATCATATCCAGCAAGTGCAGACAGTATACCAACATCTGCATATCAAGAAGATCACGTAAGCATGGGAGCAAACGCCGTGAAAAAGCTTTACAAAGTATTCGAAAATATGTTATCATTGTTAGCAATAGAAACTATGTTGTCAAAAGTTGCTTTAGAGTTTAGACGCCCATTAAAAAGCTCAAAGGATATAGAAAATTTCCTAAGCAAGTTTGATATAACTCCCAGTTCCGACAAGTTTTTTGGTAGTGACTTTCAATATGTAAGATCAATAATAGTGGAGGAGGTGTCTAAATGAGCTTAAGAATGAAACTCATTCTATCGGTTGTTTTGGTAGGGGTGTTATCTTCATTTGTTAGTATCTTGGTATCTGTTCTAGTTTCCACAGGCGTTGCCCGTGACTCAGCAGGCCAGATCCAATCACTTGTTCTGACTTCTGTAAAGAAGGATGTCGAAGTGTATCTAAATAATGTAATAAAACCACTTGCCGACTACTCTTTCAGTGGCGCAATCTCACCTTATATGACAAATGTCACGGACGAGCTAGGGTTATCACAACTTGGCTGGGGAGTTAGAAACGCCTACAGTTCTCTCAGTGCAAAAGGGTTTCTAGAGGCGTTGGTAGTCCTACCAGATATGCGAGTAATCTCCAAAGATGGAATAGTCCATGTAGATCTTCCAAAACAGCTCATCGAAGATATATTAATAGGAAAGAAAGAAACAGATATCTACATGCCTTATACCTATAATGGACGAAGCACATTCATCGTTGCTGCTGCAGTATATGACTTTGGGGAGAATATTATAGGTGTACTCGTAGGTATGTATCCATTAGAGGAACTACAAAAAACGGTTTCCAAGTTGAAAGTTGGAAAAGAAGGGTATGTAATATTAACTTACGGGACACTGACAGTCGCCCATCCTCAATCAGAGTATGTGGGAAAACTCGATCTTGCCAAGGAAGAGGGGACAAAAGGGCTCGCATCTGATATTCTTTCTAAAACGAAGGGAACTGTAACCTATACTTTTAATGGCAAGAAATTTGCTGCTTTTGAAAGGATCGGTAACTACAATCTGACGGCGGTAGGCGTGATACCATTTTCTGAAATATCGGCAGCTGGAAACAAAATAATAACATCCGGTATATTTGCGGGAATGATTATAGCCCTGTGTGCGGCACTGGTTGCTATTTTTGTAACCGGTACAATTACAACACGTATAGACCATGTTGTTGAAATTGCTCAAAAGGTAGCGCAGAATGATTTGACTGCACAAGTGGAAGAAGAAAGGCTTGGCAAAGATGAGATAGCTAAACTTGGTGAAGCATTTAAAATACTCATAGACAGTTTCAGACAAACTGTAGGTGAGGTCATGAAACTTGGTGCGCAGGTCTCTTCTGTTTCACTGATGCTTGACGAGCTTTCCAGCAGTTCCGCTGAGGCTGCTATAACATCAAAGGAGACTGTTCAAAAAACCACTTTAGAGATTCAAGATATAGCTGCTGCTACCGAAGAAGCTAATAGCGGTATGGAAGAAATAGCAGCGGGTGCCCAAAATATTGCGAAATACGCTGAGAAATTATCACAAAGTGCTGAACTAATGAGAGACGACGTAGGCACAGTGTCCCAGAAAATGGGAGAAGTTGAAGCATCTGTTGGCCAAATAAGATCTGGCATGGGTGAATCTTTAACTGCAATCGTTGAACTTACGAAATTCTCTAACCAAATAGGGGAAATTGTAAATACCATTTCTAGTATTGCAGAGCAAACTAATTTACTAGCTTTAAACGCTGCAATAGAAGCCGCAAGAGCTGGAGAAGCTGGTAGAGGATTTGCAGTTGTAGCTGATGAAATAAGGAAACTTGCAGAAGAAAG
>DPIB01000188.1 GCA_003522805.1 Fervidobacterium sp.
CATATAATTATGAGCTAACACGAGATTCTAGAAATATATTAGCTTCTTCAAGAAATCGGATAAAATGGTATAATTATAAATCAGATGGAGATTTCAAAGATCGTTATAGCAGGATAGCAGGAGGTTCAGTATGGCGGATGAAAGTGACTACAAGAAGAACGGTCGTGTCAAACTAAGCGAACCACTAAAACGTACAGTTGAAAAGGCAAAACAGACAAGGTTGAAGGTAGGATTAGTAGCTATTCTACTCTTTTTTGTCTCTCTAGGCATTTTCTTCGCTGTTATTTTTTCTGAAGAAAACGAGAATTCAGCACTTGTTTCTGTCAATCTATCGATCAGTCAACAAGGTGTTCAAGCTTCTGACATCGATCCAAGTGCTCAGGATTTTCAAGGGAAAGCACCATATGATACAAGGGACTCCAGTACTGTCGCTACTGACACAACTGTTTCAACTGTAATATTAAATTCACCACAGGACTCGTCTCTCACAAGCCTTTTTGAAAATATCATAGTTATAGCAACAGATACAGCTGTTTTGAATAACGATCGAGTTAGTCAAAAGAGTTCACCTGCTTCAGATGTTGCCTTACCTGATCTGTCTGCACCATCTTCACAGCATGTTTCGAGTGATAACTCGGATAGTCCAGTTGGTCCTTCAAGTAACAAGAATTTGGATACAGTAAATGATAAGTCACCTACGATAAATCAGATAGATACAAATAAATATCTCTTTGTCAGTGCCTTTGGTGTGAGTCTCTACGATTCTCCGGGGGGCAAGGCTTTAGACACTTTGAAGTATGCTTCGTATGTAGAGAAAGTCGATGAAACAACCTACAACAACGAGAAATTCACAAAAGTGTGCTACAGGACAGCAAATGGAAAAATAGAAGGTTGGGTTCGTTCTGCGTTCTTAAGTGATTCATTAAAACCAATTGCGGGAAGTGGATATGAAAATATCAGTTTTGAACCTGTGAAGAAAACCGTGGGTAGAGTTTCTGACGTTAGAGCTATTTATTTAACTCGTACTTCAGTAAATACTCGTACAAAGATAAATAACTGGATTAGTTTTGCAAAAAAGACAAATTTAAATGCGTTTGTAATAGATGTGAAAGATGATGACGGCTTCATGCTTTTCAAAGCAGAGGCATCGCAAAGAGTAGTGCCAAAGGCAAATGAGATGGCATTTTATTCTAAAGAAGAGATGAAGAGCATAATATCAGAAGTCAAAGCTGCGGGGATATATGTGATTGCAAGGATTGTGTGTTTCAAAGATCCCTCATATGCTAGGGCAGATATGGATAAAGCAGTTGTCTACAAAGATACCGGTAACCCGTATACGGGTATATATAAGGTGCCTTGGGCTTCTGCTTATGATAAGCAGTTATGGGAATACAACGTCGCAATATCTAAAGAGACTGTAGAAGTGGGGTTCGATGAGATACAGTATGATTATGTGAGATTTCCAGAACTAACAAACTCCGATATGAGTCGAGTAGATTTACGAAAGACAAGTGATGATTCTTTTGCAGAAGCTATTCAGAAATTCCTCATCTATGCCAAGAAGGAATTAGATCGCTATGGAATACCTCTGGCAGCTGATGTTTTCGGGCTCGTTTCAACTGCAGTCGATGATTTGGGGATTGGCCAGTACTGGGAGGCTATCTCAAACGTTGTTGACTATATCTGCCCAATGGTCTATCCAAGCCATTATGCCAATGGTTCGTTTGGCTTGTCCATTCCAGATCAATTCCCTTATGAAACTGTTTATAGATCAGTCTCCGATGCTCTAAAAAGAAACTACAATATTCCAACGCCAGCTCGTATTAGACCATGGATACAATTCTTCACTGCAACATGGGTAAAAGGACATATAACGTACGATGAGAATGCGATCAAAAAAGAGATAAAGGCGTTGAAAGAACTTGGGATAAACGAATACATGCTTTGGAATGCCTCAAATAATTATATTCAAATGTGGTACGACTAAATGTGACTAAAAAAGAAATTCGTATAGCGAATTATATTAAAAGGTGATATAATTTTTTTAGAGCAATTTTGATTATCAAATTGATAAGATGGGGACGAAGTGCATGAGGCTAGATAAATTCCTAAAGGTGAATAGGATTATAAAGAGAAGAACGGTAGCTCAAGAGGTGTCAAAAGCAGGGTTGGTGAAGAAGAACGGAAGAGAGCTTAAACCCTCTTATGAAGTCAAATCTGGCGACGTCCTAGATGTGGTTTATGGAAAAAGGGAATTGAAGATTTTGGTCACGGACGATTTAAAATATGAAGTACTCGAAGAGAAATTTAGGGGTGAAGATGATGAGGAGTATCGTTGAAAATCACGTCGAAGATTTTCTCGAAATGTTGACTTATGAGAAAAGTGCTTGGTATGACTTCTGGAAAGCGTTACCGTTTAGTCCTATCACTGAAAGGTATGAATCACAGTTCGAGAATTTTAAGGAGTTAATAAACAATATATCTAGAAAGGAACTCACAAGATTTTCACATGATTTTGAAAACTACAAAGGAAGAGTAAAGGAAGAGACTACAGTTTCTATAAGGGCACATGCAAATGATTTAGAACTTGACAAAGAAGATTTTGTTATCTTTCTTATAGTAGGTCCCGGTGTAAAAGACTGGGTTGTTATTGATGGTAAGGTAGAAAAGATAATAGTCTTCGATGCTTTTTCACTTTGGAAAAGAGGAAAGTTGCAGATGCTCCCAGACGCCTTATATCAAGCTGCTGTTCATTATAGGCATGGTGAGTTAGAAGGAATGTACTATGACAAGAACGAGATTTTCGAATTTCTAAAGGTTGAGATCGAGAAGTTGAAGAATGAGGAACTGCTCGAAAAGATACCCATACTGCTTGATGAATATGTTCCATACTATAATTGGACAGGGTTCTATATCATGAATGAAGAAGGCATGCTCGAGCTTGGACCATATGTGGGAGAACCCACTGATCATGTGAAGATAGCCGTAGGCAGAGGAATATGCGGTCAAGCAGCCGAAACTAAGATGACATTCATCGTCCAAGATGTGACTCAAGAGACGAATTATCTTTCGTGCAGCCC
>DPIB01000212.1 GCA_003522805.1 Fervidobacterium sp.
AGCCCCCGCCTCTATTGGCGGTGGGTAGTTGACCTAACCTTTCACTTCCATAGATAGCAGGGACGGGCTCCTTTTTACTGGATGTCTTTATAGCACTAGCATTTTTCAATCTTTCTTCAAGTTCTTTCCTTGCTTCCTTACTACCCATGTTTGTCAATTTAATTATATCATATTGAGAAAGAATCTTTTCCTTTCTCAACTTTTTATCCTTTTCCACTGTTACCACTCCTTGCTAAATACAATCACTATCCTTGTTTTTATTATACCAGATTTCAGTTAAGACATCTTGTATCATTCTTTAATTTTCTGGGTAATAAGTTAACGTAAAAAAACAAAAGCGTGCTCTGTTTGTATGATCACACTCTCACAGGCACGCCCCTGTTTACAAAGTTTGCAAAGCACTTTTGCAATTATTTAAAACTTGCCATGAATTCCCTTATTCTATTCGTACCCTTTTCAAGTACTTCGAGTGAGTTTGCAAAGCTTATTCTAACAAAGCCCGGCATTTCAAATGCACTACCTGGAACCGAGGCAACAAGCTTTTCTGCGAGTAGTCTCTTACAGAACTCTTCATCGTCACCATTCACTTTGAAAAATAGATAGAATGCACCTTTCGGCTCCAAGAATTCAATACCATATTCTCTTGCCTTCGATACCACAAAAGCCCTTCTCTTTTTGAATTCCTCTACCATATACGCATTATCGGTTTCACATGCGGCAATGGCTGCATATTGAGCAATTGTGTTGATGTTGGAAGCAACGTGGCTCTGAATCTTCGAAATTCTTTTCTTGACATCTTTGTTCTTTGTAGCCACATATCCTACTCTCCAACCTGTCATTGAGTGTGATTTACTGAATGCATTTACATAGATCAAGAGTTCTTCCTTTACCAGCCCGTACATCGATTTGTGCATTCCTTCATAGACAAGGTCGTCGTATACTTCATCGGTGATGACGAATATCCCTCTTTCATTTGCAACCTGTGCAATCATCTTGAGCGTTTCGTAATCATAGATACCGCCAGATGGATTATTAGGGGAGTTTACGACGATTGCTCTCGTATTTTCCGTTACAGCACTGAGTAATTCATCTTTCATCGGCATAAAGCCATTTTCGAATTTCGTCTTAACTACAACTGGTTTGCCCCTACTCAAGATTATCTGTGCGGGATAGCTCACCCACAAAGGGGCAAAGAGTATCACTTCGTCACCAGAATCCAAGATAGAGGCAAAAGCATTGAACAACGACTGTTTCCCACCATTACTAACAACGATCTCATCAGGAGAGAATTCCACATTCTTCTTGTTTTTCAGATATCTCGATATTGCCTCGCGAAGTTGTGGGATTCCGTTGCTATCTGTGTACTTCGTATACCCTTTTTCAAGGGCTTCTATTGCCTTTTCTACGATCGGTCTTGGTGTAGGAAAATCTGGCTCACCAGCCGTCAAGTTGACAACATCTTTACCTTCGGATATAAGCTTTTTTGCCAAGGCATCTACCTCTAAGGTTTTCGATGCTGCAATTAAATCAGTTGGATGCATGTCTCCTCACCCTCCAAATCATCTTTTTTTGTTCCTTGCTTTCGCATTTTCACTTCTTGTATCTGAAAATCGGTGATTTCGTCGCAGTTAAATCGTCCAATCTTCTGACTGGGGTAACATGTGGTGCACTCTTTACGACTTCTGGATTTTCTATGGCTTCTTCGTATATCTTCTCCATTGCATCTGCAAATGTATCCAACGATTGTTTACTCTCAGTCTCTGTTGGTTCGACCATCATCGCTTCATGGACGATGAGTGGAAAATACACAGTTGGTGCATGTAGTCCGTAATCAAGCAATCTCTTGGCAATATCCAAGGTCTTTACCTGCGTTTTCTTTGCAAAGTCTTCATTATCGATAACGAACTCATGCATGCACACACGATCATATGCCACTTTATAGAGCCTCGAAAGTCGTTTTCTCAAGTAGTTTGCATTGAGCACTGCCATCTCGCTAACATGCTTCAATCCACAACTGCCCATTGTATGGATATATGTATAGGCCTTTACCATAACGCCGAAATTCCCGTAGAAACTTCTGACCATCCCTATGGATTTTGGCAGATTGTAATCTAAATCGTACTTGTCAGCTGATTTTCTTACAATAGGAGTTGGCAGAAATGGTGTAAGATGAGCCTTTACACCTATCGGACCGCTACCAGGTCCGCCCATTCCATGAGGTGTACTGAACGTTTTATGGAGATTCAAGTGCACTATATCGAATCCCATATCACCGGGTCTCGTTCTACCCATTATCGCATTCAAATTGGCACCGTCGTAATACAGTACTGCACCTACTTCGTGTGCCATTTGTGATATATTCAATATATCCTTCTCAAAAAGGCCTAATGTGTTCGGATTTGTCAACATTATAACTGCTACTGTATCATCGAGATGTGCCTTCAGCTCTTCTAAATTCACGCAACCATCATCACCTGACTTTATCTCAATGACATCGAAACCTGCCATAGATGCGGATGCTGGATTTGTACCATGAGCACTATCTGGTACTATTACCTTTCTGCGTTTGTCCAGCTCGCCTTTATCTTCGAAATACGCACGAGCTATGAGCAGACCTGTTAATTCGCCATGCGCACCTGCCGCAGGTTGGAGCGTCATATCATCCGTACCCGTTATCTCACACAATAGGTCTTTCAACTCTCCCATGAGATTAATTGCACCTTGGATTGTCTCCCTCGGTTGGAACGGATGTAGATTTGCGAAGAGAGCTGCCATATCCTCGTTGATCTTGGGATTGTACTTCATCGTACAAGAACCAAGCGGATAGAAGCCACGATCAACAGAATAGTTCTTGTGTGCGAGTTCTGTGTAATGCCTTACCACATCAACTTCTGAAACCTCTGGGAGTAAAGGTGTCTCTTTCCTTATCAAGTGCTCAGGTAAATTGCATCCTACATCTGATAATTCGTAAGGTGGTAATTCGTATCCTTTCCTATCTTTCACAGATTTTTCGAAGATCGTCATTTGGTCATCACCTCTATTAGCCTTTGCATAGATTCTTTCGTATTGACTTCTGTTGTGCATACAAGCGCACTTGGTCCTAATTCTTTGTAAACTCTATCGATTGGAATTGGTCCAAGTATTCCATCTTTAACCATCTCATGCCATTTTTCTCGGTAACTGATAGGTATCTCAACAACAAACTCATTGAAGAATTCACCATCAAAAACCCTCTTGAATCCTCTCTTCGCAAGTTCGTCAGCAAGATAATGTGCGCTATTGTAAGAACGCCAAGCCACTTCTTTCAGACCTTGCGGGCCCATCACTGACAAATAAAGTGCATTAAGCAGGGCAATGTATGCTTGATTAGAACAGATATTCGAAGTAGCTTTCTCTCTTCGTATATGTTGCTCCCTTGTTTGGAGAATCATCACATAACCTGTCTTTCCATCGACATCCTTTGTCTGACCGATTATCCTGCCAGGCATTTTCCTGACGTGCTTTTCGAGCGTCGTGAAAAACCCTATACCAGGTCCACCGAGATTTGGAGTAACACCAAGTGACTGACCTTCTCCAACAACTATATCTGCTCCAAATTTACCAGGAGCTTCAAGGATAGCCAAAGAGACTGGCTCAGCGACAACGATAAACACGATATTCTCTGGTATCAGTTCCCGCAACGACTTCAAATCCTCAACTATGCCGAAGAAATTGGGGTATGCAACAGCTACTGCGGATGTGTCGTCATCGATCTTAGACCTCAACATTTCGACATCTATCCTTCCAGATCTGTTGTAATTTATCTCATCGATCGTTATTCCCGCAGGTTTTGTATATGTCCTTGCAACAGTTCTATACTCAGGGTTAATTGTCTTTGCCACCAACATCTTTTTCTTTCCGTTGATCCTCGCAGCCATAAGTAAGGCCTCGGCAAAGGCGCTCGCACCATCGTACATCGAAGAATTTGAAACTTGCATGCCTGTCAATTCGCACATCATCGTCTGAAACTCGAAGAGCATCTGCAACGTGCCTTGAGATACTTCAGCTTGGTAGGGCGTGTATGCAGTAAGAAAGTTGGGATTTGAAGCGAGATGTCCTACAACAGTTGGAATGTGATGAAAGTATATCCCTGCACCAAGAAAAACATTCTCAGGCTCAAATTCTACGTTCATCCTCGCCAGACCCTGAACTGCTTTTCTTACCGTGAACTCGTCCTTACTTTCCGGTATTTTGTAACCGTCGATTGTTTTTGGCACATCGACAAATAGATCATCTATACTGCTAACTCCAATTTCTGCAAGCATTTGCTTTATTTCTTCCTCTGTATGAGGAATGTATCTATGCACTTGTTTTCACTCCCTTCAGTTCAATTGATTAAGTAATCCTTATCACTTCCGAGACCTAACACTACCACGATAAAATGGAGTCTTTACAACCTTCGCATCCACGTATTTATCCCTAATCGATACTTGAACTGTATCTCCGA
The DNA here is from genome assembly GCA_003522805.1 of Fervidobacterium sp. Taxonomy (GTDB): domain Bacteria; phylum Thermotogota; class Thermotogae; order Thermotogales; family Fervidobacteriaceae; genus Fervidobacterium. Next base: position 4,487 of record DPIB01000212.1, read on the forward strand.
TCTTTACGCTTGCATCAACCATAACAAATGCGATTGGCTTTCCGAGTGTTGGTGAGAACGTTCCACTTGTCACATATCCAATCCTCTGACCGTCCTTAAAAACTTCCATTTCATGCCTTGGGACGAGTTTAGTATCGAGCATTATCCCCCTGAGTCTCCTCTTCAGGCCTTCCTCTTTTTGTTTCAAAAGTGACCCTTTACCGTAGAAATCCCCTTTTTCGAATTTCACCGCCCAAGGGATGGATGCCTCCAGCGGAGTGACTGTTTCATCCATATCATTACCGTACAGCAAAAGCCCTGCTTCCAATCTCAGGACATCTCTTGCACCCAGACCAGCTGGTTTGATACCGATTTCGAGTAGTTTCCTCCAAGCAACTGCAGTTTGACTTGCCGGAATGTAGAATTCGAAGCCATCCTCCCCAGTATAACCTGTTCGAGAGATGATACCCTTGACACCGAATATCTCGCCCTCTTTGAACGAATAATAGCCTACCTCTTCGAGATTCAAGTTCGTGTGGGGTTGGACTTTCTCTTGTGCCTTAGGCCCCTGGACAGCGATCAATCCTGTATCATCTGAAACATTTGTGAGTTTTACTTCGAATCCTTGCGATAGTTTCAGCATGTGCTGGAAATCTTTATCCATATTCGACGCATTGACAACGAACATTATCCGTTCTGGAGATATCTTGTAAACAAGCAGGTCATCCACAAACCCACCGTTCTCGTTGCACATAGCACTATAGATGATATCCCCGAAATCTATCGTTCCAAGGTCGTTTGTAATAACATAATTTGCAAACTTCACAGCATCCGGACCTTCGCACACAAACTCACCCATGTGCGATACATCAAACATTCCAACTTCCTTCCTCACGTTCTCCACTTCTGCAACAATACCATCGTACTGAAGCGGCATATAATATCCAGCAAACTCAACGATCTTAGCACCTAACTTCACATGATCTTCGTAAAGTGGTGTATACTTCACAACCTTTCCCTCCCATCGAAGAATATTGATTGCCTCTCCATATCTATCTTCTGGTACAAGCACTTCGTACTGTGTACTACTCCCAAAAATAGGATGGACGAATAAACCCGTCTCTTGTAGTACTACAGGAATATTATAAACAACCAGTAACTTTTCTATCATCCTTGCTTCAAACTCACTTACTGTGCTCTTTATTATCTTCCACATATAACACACCCCTTTTCCTATCTTCTTTTCTAGGATAAGAGTTTGCGTTTTCATCTATTATCCTAACATTATTCTAACATCGCATGCTTAGGAAAACCAAAATCAAAATTACTCTTTCCAATATCGTTTATTTACTGCTTTCAAATGAAATGCATTCTTTTTGTACCTTCCCACCTTTGCACAAGGTTTTCCATTAACTTCCACTATATCCGCTGTTACGTCTATTTTCTTCTTGAGCAATTTAGATCCTACCCCATAGACATCGACAGGTACGCCAAGAGATTCGAAAAGTTTGATCTTCTCTTCATCGAATCCACCAGAGACAACGATCTTCAATTCTTGTAATCCCACCTTATCAAATTCTTGCCTTGCCCTCCATACCAACTCCGGACAGACACCAAATGACTGCGGCCCAATCGGTGTGACCGACTTGTCGCGTAGGCTTCCCGAAGTATCGAATCTAACCCCCCATATCTTGCCAGCACCAGGTCCAATCACAGGGGATGGATTTGTGACGCCAAGCACAAATTCTTTTTTCATGATGTACTCGTATTGTTTCTTGACTGTTCTGAAAGTTGTACCTATAACGTCGTTATCCCAGTCAACGAGTATTATCCTATTTACATTGTCCGGCATGTATTTATCGAATGCAATGGATGCATCTTCTGTACTACCATCATATGCCCCAATGAGTGCATGGGGAATAGTACCCATCGATTCAACACCCCAATAATCCGCATTTGCATCCGTAGAAACTGCAAATGCACCAGCCTTGAGTGCAGCATACCCATCTGTTGCTTGTACCCAATAGTGATCAAAGCGAGCACTGAAAAACAGAATAGGTTTACCTCTTGCAGCATCGACAACACGTTTCACGGCGGTTGCAGTACTAGTTGCTCGAGCTATGACACCTAGAAGTACTGTCTCTAAATAACCAAAGTAAACTGGATCTCCTTCTATAGTCATAAGTGGCTCACCTTCTGGAACATAATCACCATCGTATACAGCCTTGACCTCTATTTCGTTCCATTTATCAACCCAGAGTTCGTTTAATCTTAACCTCAGGTCCCATTTCCTTCTTGTAAGTTCCACAATTCCTTCAACGTTACCTTCAACTGACATACTCTGCATTTCCTTGTCGAGTTTCAGCATTTTATTGTACAGTCCTTGCGCCTTTTCTTCATCCTTGTAATATCCTGTACAGTATCTCAATATCGCAAGCGCCTCATCCACACCACAGATGACTGCATTATCTCTTGGGAAGAACTGGTAATAGACCCTTGGATGCTTGTTATCCTTCTTCAGCACTTCCACATATCTTGTGAAGTATTTGTCGGAATAATAACCCATCCGTATCCTATCGATTGGAACTTTGAAAACCTTTGGATGCAGTCTTTCATAATGTTCATGGTGCTCATAATTGCTTTGGTTTTCTTGATTCTCGAGCGATCCCATTCTTTACACCTCCATACTAGCCATTGAACATCACTAAGTCTTTATTTCTTTATCTCTTTTATCATTTTCCTGCAAGAAGACTCCCACTTCTGTAAGTGGGGGATGATACAACCACATTAAAACCTCCGTCAAGATAAGTCAGCCAAAGCCTGTAAGTCCACATCGCCAATGTTATAGCAGGTTTAATGGTAA
>DPIB01000200.1 GCA_003522805.1 Fervidobacterium sp.
AACTTACTTATTGACAACAAACAAATATTATGGTATATTAACTTTCGATTGGATTTTTTAAAAGAAAAAGGGGTAGTTTCATCTTGAGAACGAACAAAATTAGAGAAAGGAGCATGGATTATGGAGGAGAGAGTATTTCAAATCATAGCTGATCAACTAGGGATCGATGTTGGTGATGTTACCATCGAAAAGAACTTGATGGAAGATTTAGGGGCAGATTCATTGGATATCGTTGATCTTGTCATGGCATTTGAAGACCAATTTGGTGTCAAGATAAGCGATCAAGACTTATCCAAAATCAAAACAGTTAAAGATGTGATTGAAGCTATAAAAGAAAAATCCTAATAGTTATATTCAAGCGAAAAATAAAACGAATAATATCTACAGATCCACTCAAATCAAGAAGGCATAAGCATAGAAAAAAGCTGTGGGCAAGTGTTCTGCCCCAGCTTTTTGTTTTCATCATCTATTTCTTTTGGTTAGTTTGATGAGATTTTCCAGTTTTCTGATATAATAAATAATGGATGATATGTAGCTTCAGCTATATACAAACACATAGAAGAAGGTGAAAAATATGATCGTACTTGGTCACAGGGGTATTCCTGTTCTATGCACAGAAAATACTATTCAGTCTTTCTTGAAAGCATTGGAATGCGGTGCTGACGGGTTAGAAACGGATGTAAGATTAACAGAAGATGGTATACCAGTTCTGAGTCATGATGCGGATTTAACAAGAGTATTTGGAGCTGATGTCAAGATACGTGAGACTCCCCTTTCTAAACTTAAGGACTACACTATAGAAGGGCAGACTATTCCAACTTTAGAAGAGTTTCTTCAAACAATTCCCAGTGGTAAGTATATAAATCTTGAAATAAAGGAAGCAGAGGCAGGGGAAATTACAGTTGAAATGTCGCAAAAGTTATATGATGGAGACATAATATATAGTTCATTTGATCATTGTTTGATCAATAAGCTCAAGTATCAACATCCAGCACTGAACTTTGGTTACCTCTTTGACGAAACCCACATTAATATGACAATTGAAGAATTCTTATCTCTGTTTGAAAGAAACACTTTCAGTGCTCACCTACCAATAGACGCAAAACAGTATAATAGTGAGTTATTCAGAACACTCTTAGTTGAATTACGAAAGAGAGGAATTAAAATAGTCTTATGGAACGTCAATTCAAAGGACGAAGTGGAAGGTTTTGATAAACTGATCGATCATATCATAACTGATGATGTAAGACTCTTTGTAAATAGCCTGTGAAAATTTCTAAACTTATCTGAGGTGATTGTTGTGCAACGATTATTACTAGCTATAGTCTTGTTATTTGTAGTTGGAACGATTTGGTATTCCCACAGTTCGGAGTATGTTGGGTATCTGTATAATAATAATACCATATCACACGACTATTTAGCATTGGCCAAGGACAAGCTGAATTTTGTATCGGCAGATGTTGGTGATAATTTGGATAGCACCTTTCTTCGCTTTGCACAGAAAGGTGTGAGGATAATAATTGGGCCACCGCTCTCTTCGGATAGTGAAAGGATACTTCCATATCTTCAAAGATACAGAATGACTGCACTTTCTGCGACTATAGCTTCAAATAAGGCTTTGAAATCAGGTTATGTTTATTCCCTAACTCCGTCAAATAGCCTTTTAATGCCGGTATTGTGTAATGTTCTAGAAAACATTGGTACAAGCAATATTTTACTGATTCTTGATCCAAATAATACTGCTTATAGCGATGAATTCAAAATTCTTCTAAGTCAGTACCAAGGTAAGGGCATATATTACTATAATAAGGAATCTCTTGAGAGTCTAGATCTTGGATCTTTTGATACAGCTATATTCACGGTATTTACAATAACCGCAAAACAAGCAGCTGATATAATTCAGTTATTAAAAAAGGCAAACCCTAATATGAGAATAATTGGTACTAATTCGTTATTAAGTATGGACGTTGTAACCTTTGGGGGAAAGACTGCCGAAGGAGTATTAGTCTTGTATACATCTGAGTATACAGAATATCCGGAAATATCTCTTATCGATGAATGTGCCACCATAATCAATAGCCATAGATTCATTTCATCCGAGCAATTTAAGAGATTTCTCAACCATTCAGTAATAAGGTTGGAAAATGAGACAATATTTTTTGACGAAGATGGAGTAAAGAGGAATATCTATCTATACAGGATTTCAGATGGTAAATTCAGATTAATCACAAAATGGTAGAAGATGTACTAAAGATGATATATATTATTCAATTATCCAAGGCAAATCAGCAAAGGGGATGAATCGGTGAAAAGCGAAAAGTTTTGTCTTATCTTACTTACTATATTTGCTTGCCTTTTTTTGTTTACCTACAGCTACAATGCAAAGTTGTCAAATAATATAGAAAAGATGCGAAAACTGACAAAGGCATACGAATTATATGTTTCAGGAAGTAACGAGTTTTCCAGGTATGTACAAGATAATAACTTGAAAGAACTGGATTGGCTGATATCGAAGAAATTGTTATCCGATGTGCGCTCAAAGCTAGATCAAGCAAAAGAAAACTACAGGAAAGGGAATTATGCTGATGCATCAGTACTTTTGAGAGAAGTAAAGGATGTAGAAAATCCTTGGATGGATGAAATATATTTTTATCTCGGTATGTCATTGTACAAAATAGGTGAACTGGAAAGTTCTAAGCTTTTTCTCTCAGCATTTATTGAGAATTTCCAGTATTCAATATATCGCAAAGAAGCGTTACTGTTACTTAGGGATCTCTCAGGTGAGGATGTAAAGAGACGGGTGGATGATATACTGTCAAAAATGGGTATTTGATATTAAGCAGTAGTGATTAATAATGGAGGTAGATGCGTTGAAGGATGTGCAAAATCAATATGATTATAGAAACGTGTATTTACATCGAGTTGGCGTGAAGGGTGTGAAATATCCAATTGTCGTTTTGGACAAAAGGAATGGCACACAGTCAACAATAGCTTCTGTAAACATGTACGTTGATTTACCAAGAGACTATCGTGGTACGCACATGAGTCGTTTCATAGAGGTGTTAAATGAGTTCCACTTAGAGGTTCATCCAAAGAGAATTAAGGAAATTCTAGAGAGGTTGAAGAGTGTTCTAAATGCTAGTAGAGGTGTTATAGAAGTAGATTTTCCATACTTTATATCTAAGAAAGCTCCTGTTACCGGTATAGAAAGCTATCTTGAATACCAATGTGCTTTCAATGCTGAGATGTACGAAAGTATTTTTAAGTTCGAAGTTTCAGTAACAACGCCTATCCATATATTGTGCCCGTGCTCAAAAGAAATTAGCGAAAGAAGTGCCCATAATCAAAGGGCACTGTGTAAGGTTACATTTCATAGTCATGAAATGGTATGGATTGAGGATATCATAAGTATCGTAGAGAGTAGTGCGAGTGCGCCAATATATACCTTACTAAAAAGGCCTGACGAGAAGTTTATAACAGAACTTGCATACGATAACCCAAGATTTGTAGAAGATGTTGCAAGAGATGTTGCACTAAAGCTTAGAAATTATGGTAAAATTAATTGGTATAAAATAGAAGTAGAGAGCTTTGAATCGATACATCTACACAATGCATATACTTGTGTATTGAGTGATGAAGTTCTTTGATAGGAAGATTAGATATTCAAATTGCTATGAAAAGGTAATGGCTGTATGGGACGAGGTGAAGCAATGACCGAACAACAGATACAGAAAATACTCACATTTCTAGGCTTTGCGGCAAGATCTAAGAACCTAGTTTTTGGCAAAGATATGCTTAGAGAGTACATCACAGATCCTGGAATAGCTAAGAAGATCGTTATCATTGCAAGAGATACTGGGGACAGAGTAAAGCGAGATTTGAAAATAAGGTGTCAGATGAATAACGTAAAGTATTTAGAACTCTTTGAAAAAGCGGAGTTATCGAAAGCAATCGGAAAAGAAAGTATATCTGCTGTAGGTATCTCGGATGAGAATCTTGTGGACGGCATTTTGAAATTGTTGCCAGAATAACAGTTTTTCCAGGAGGGGACTGTATGAGTACTGAGACAATAGTGACGCTATCAGAATATCCATTGATAGATTTTGTAAGATTGGTTAATAAGATATTCGCTGATTATGTTGTACCAATAGATTGGAATGTATTGACATTCAAAATGGATGCTCGAGAGAATTCTATATCGTTTAATGATTCATTCATTTTTTTGAGTGATGATATACCAACCGGTTTCATCCTGAATGCTATAAGGGGAAACAGAGCTCGAATAGATGCAATGGGCGTTATCGAGAGCGAAAGAGGGAAAGGCCTTGCAGAACGCATACTTAAGCATGCTTTACATCACCTGAAGATTAGGAATGTTGAGACTACAATATTAGAGGTTGCTTCAACAGATGAGCGAGCCGTAAGATTCTATGATAAAAATGGTTATAGAATAATCAGGAACCTGCATACAATGATCTTAGAAAATCCTGAAATCTATAAAGCTGGAGAAGGTACTCATTCATATATGACAAGTGATTCAAAAGTTGTTTATCAGATAGCGTTAACTTACGAAATTCATCAACAGAGGTCTCCAAATTGGCAAAGGGAACCACTAAGCCTTCTTTTGGCTAATGGGAGATATAATTATGTACGTGTGAACACAAATGGAGAAGAGGGTTATTTTGTTTGGGGTAAGAATGCTGATGACTCAGCCTTCATAGTCGACTGTGGCTCAAAATCTGATAAATTAGAAAGCGTTATTCGGGATGCTATTGATTATATTGTAGCACAGACCAATGCTAAATTGATAAGTATTGTTGCAGTACCTGAAAATGACAAAATGTATAACGCACTTCAGCTTCTTGGTTTTAGGACAATTTTACTACAGTACGAGATGTTTAGAAAACTCTAAATTCCGAATCCCCCACCAATTCAGGTGGGGGATTTTTTAATAATTTAATAAATATAATCAGTGAGCAGTGAGATGATAGAAGATCTATAAGCTAATGCGATTCTTTCCTGAGTTTCCAACCATGCATTGCTAGTGCAAATGCTATTACTGCATAAGCAATGAACTCTCTGAAGAATTCACCTATTTGTGGTTGTCCAAAAAGCTTGTTTCCAGCACTTGGAGCGACTATAAAAAGTGCATGGAAGAGTACAACCCCAATTATTGCATTCCAAATGCTTGCCTTTGTAGTTGTAGCACCTCCAACAAGCAAAGAAGCTATAGAGAACAATCCTATTTGCTCATGGCTGTTGTAAGTGTTGATTGTACCAATGTCTTGCAGATAAATTATCTGACCCAGCGCTGCAAAGACAGTAGACAGTATGATAGCAATAATCCTTGTTTTGTCAACATTAATTCCCGCTGTTCTTGCAATATGCATATCTTGACCTACAGCTTTGAAATCTTGACCAAGTTTGGTGCGCAAAAGAAAAGTAATCAGTAAACAAAGCCCCACAATTATGAATAGAGGAATCATATAAAATGTCACGAAGTTGATGCTTATACTCCAGACATTATTCAGTGCACCATCAACTATGCCGTAAAGGTCAACAGTATTCCTAAGTCCTACCCCTTGAGGTAATAGGAAACGTTGTGTAGAGAAAGGAATTATGGATCCAATAAAGAACAAGAAGATAAGTTGATAAACCCCGTTGGCAAAGAATCCCAGGATCATGGAAGTAATCATCTCTCTACCTTTAGCCCTATTTAACGTCTTACCAACAAGCCAACCAAGTATTACTGAAAAACCGCTGGCAAGAAGCATTGCCAGTAATATACCAGTCACACCTTTTATATTCCAATCGGCAACAAAGAATAAAGCAGCTTGCGCAGCCATTGCTCCCAATACTATTGCGAAATTCAACCCTAACCCAGCAATGACAGGAATTATGAGTGAAAGTACCAAAAAAGTGTTTCTGCTTATTCTTCTAGCAATTTCTGAAAGTAAAAAGAGTATAGGGATTTTAGCCACAATGATTGCAGAGAGTGTTAACACACAAAAGACTATTGGAACTATATTATCAAGGATTACGCGCTTAAATGAGCTTGTCTTGTTTTCCATGTCAGCTTGCCTCCTTTTGAGTTCTTGTAAGGGCGTAGAGTATCATTCCGTTACTCACTATTAGTCTCATGACTTCTGTTATATCACCACGCGTTACTTGACTAAGAACTGGCAAGGAGACAGTAAGTAATGTTTGGAACAATATAGTACCGAGCACAACATTCGCTACAGTTGCCCGCTTTATAGATGCTCCACCTATCAATATAGAGGCAACCGCCGGAAAAGTCATGGAAAGTGGTGCCTGGTAAAGTTGCAAAAATCCGTAACTCTGTGCGTATACTATTATACCCACCCCACCTAAAACAGTAGAGAGTATTACAGCACTACGTCTTGCTTTTCTAGGATTCACACCTGAGCTAACGGCATAAAGTTCATTCTGACCTGTCAAGTCTATAGATAATCCTGTTCTTGTTTTAAAGAACAGATAGATAACAAAACACATCAATGCAAAAAACAGAATAAGCCCTGTAGGAAAATAGAAAGCATCACCAATTTTGAATCGTAAGAAGTTGTTCAAAATCTTATCAAAGTAATTGTCTAACGTCAGTGTGTACCTAAGGCCCTTACCACCAATTGCCCATACCATCTCAGGACTTGTGAAAGGCAAAAGTAACCACATAATCGAAGTAAAAGCAACTACGGAATATCCTATGTATGTCTCAACCATCATTTCTTGGCCACGGACCCTATCCAGTAGCCAAGCATAAGCATATCCAAATGCAAGGTTAAACAATACAGACAATAAAAGTGCCAAAAGAAAACCTGTGATACCTACAATTTTGAACTGCATGATTATTAGGACACCAAGTAATCCTCCTATTATGCCAACTGGTAAACCGAAATTCGGACCTATACCAGCCCTAATGGTTGGGAGCATAGCAAGGACTAATACACCGTTCATACCAATTCTCACGACTGAATCGCTAAGCAAAGATGAAACAGAAGTTTGCGTAAATTCCGCAATGATGAAAAGTAAAACGAGAAATAATACTATAACAAGTGTGGGAATATCTATTTTCTTGATACCTTCTACCAAATTTTCTAGTACTTTATTCATATGACTTCACCTCTTCTGCTGCTCCTGCCATCGCAAGACCAAATTCGACATCTGATGCATCTGGCGGAAGAACTACTGCAAGCTTTCCTTCATAGATTATAGCAATCCTGTCGCAAATAGACTTAAGTTCAGCAAGTTCACTCGATGTAAAAACGATAGTTATCCCAAGTTCTCGATTAAGTCTTATTAGGTAATCGAGTACAAGCTTTTTGGCTCCGACATCTATTCCACGTGTTGGTTCCGATACAAACAACAATTTCGGATTAAGCGTAAATGCACGAGCAAGACAAACCTTTTGCTGATTGCCTCCACTTAATCTTTTTACTGGTTGTGCGGGACTTTTGCATCTTATATCGAGTTCATGTATCAATTCTTTCGCATGTTTTCTAATCTTCTTCCTGTCATATATTTTGAATCCGAGAAAAGTTTTTATAAACATTCCGAAAGCTTGGATTGCAGTTGCTGTAATGTTCATTTCAACAGATTCGTCTAATAATAAGCCAACTCCACGTCTATCTTCGGATACATAAACGATTTTATTCTTCAATGCGAAAAGTGGAGAGTTAAGTTGATAATCCTTTCCCATGAATTCCACTTTCCCACTTGCTGGATACATACCAAAAAGCCCATTCGCAATTCCGAGCTTGCCCTGCCCAGCAAGTCCGCCTATTCCGAGTATTTCACCCTCCCTTATGTCTATAGAAAAATCGTGCACTTCTTCACCGGACATTTCGACACGAAGGTTCTGTACAGACATTATTATCTTGTCATTACTCACCTCATATTTCCTTGGTGGTAGCTCTACTTTCTCTATCTTCCTCCCCACCATCTTTTCCGCTATCTGATAGACCGTGAAATCTTTCGTCGGTCCTTCTGCAACAACACTTCCGTCTCTCATAATCACTATTTTATGAGCCACTTCAAGAATCTCGTGTAGCCTGTGTGATATAAAGATTATGGCGATACCTTTTTCTGATAATATCTTTACAGCTTCTAAAAGCGTCTGTGCCTCACTTTCAGCTAGTACAGCAGTTGGCTCATCTAACACAAGAAGCTTAAGTGCCTTCTTATCAATTTCACGCGCAATTTCAACAAACTACTTGTAAGCAACTGGTAATCCTGCAACTGGAAGCATTTCATCTATTGTAGTCATACCAATGGTGTCGAGAGCTCTTCGAGCATCTTTTCTCATTGCCTCCATGTCAAGTGTCTCAAGCTTTTTAGTAGTAATTTTACTGAGTATATTCGGTTTGGTTATCTCTCTATTTATCTTTATATTTTCTGTAATACTGAAACCAGGTAAGAGCATAAACTCCTGGTGAACCATACCAATGCCAAGTTCCATAGCTTTTACTGGAGAGTCGATATTTACTCTCTGCCCTTTAAAGAATATTTCACCTTCAAACCCACCAGTAGAGTAAATTACTGGCATTCCAAACAATACATTCATTAGAGTTGACTTTCCAGCACCATTTTCACCAACAAGTCCAAGGATTTCTCCCTCCTCAACACTAATTGTAACATTCCTCAAAACCTGATTCCCATAATAGGATTTGTTGATATCCTTCATTTCAAGGACTGCATTCATGCTTTAAGTTCCCCCTTTATGTGAATTTGGAATCTAAAAAATCCATAGATATAGATAAGGTGTCGGCATTGCCGACACCTTTGAAAATATCCTGGGAAGAACTAAAACTTATCGACACCAAAAATGATTGAGTCATGAATAAAGAGGTAGTAGTTTTTCAAAGGACTAAACGTTCTAACCTGTAGAGAAGCTTTGGGGTACTTCTTCTTTGCAGATTCGGTAACGATAAGCTTTATAGCATTCAAATTCGTAGCACTTGTCTTTTTCTGTACGAGTGCAACTGCTATATCAACTCCTGCTTCAACAAACAGCATATTCATTGGAACTGGCCACGTTGCAAATCTTCCTGCCCCACCCATTTCAACGATCTTCTTGTCAATAGTCCTTAGAATATATACCATGTCACCTTTTTTATCATCTGGGATTGAAATACCTAATGAGCCTGGAAATCCATGAGTTGGGGATGGACAACATGGTTCGAGATAATATCCACCATTTTTAAGAATAGCTTTTTGCAATGGTTCTTGCATACCGCAATTTGTAGAGAAGAATCCGGTCTTTGGACCATACTTTGCAAGCTGTCTTGGAACATCTTCCAATATGAACTGTTGTGCACCGGTGAGCCCTTGCTCACCAAGTGGGTCTGGAGCAGAAACAAGGACAAAGTTGATACCTAGTTGCTTCGCTGTTTTTTCCATTATGTCCTTTCTTTCTGCAATGAGTTGCATACTCATATGTCTTGGAAAAGAATAGTGAATAATCGTTTGAACTCCCATCTTCTTTGCAAGTTCTGCGATAGTTTTACCACGGCCTGGAGTATCAACTTCAAGAACAACATCCGCAGCTGAAGCAATAACTTCAGGATCCTCATGAGGCACGCCAACAACAAATACTATGTCTTTCCGCATCTCTTTGACTCTTCTGATAGCTGCAGTAGTTCCGGGGACACCTTGGCAGACAACTATTGCCTTGACTTGTGGATCATAGGCGAGTTCCACTATTCTGCCAATCGTAGTTTCTTGTTCTTGCATAAACATGTCAGGATAAGTCACATGGATGATCTCTTTACCGAACTTTTTTACTACTGCTTCCGCACCTCTGTACTCATCTTCACCTTGAGACACTGTGCCAGTTACGACACCGATCTTAAAACCTAAAGCACCAAACATACTTGAAACCAAAACAAGAGTAACCAACAAAACTGCTAGTTTTTTCACAGCAACCCCTCCCTCTTGGAAATGTGGAAAACCCCCAACATTTTTCATGCTTTATTCTCTTCTGATTCTTCATTATATCAAAAAAACATCCTTCATACAAAATTACAGCAAGTCTTAGTATTAGTGACTCCTAAAAAACATACAGATAAGCTCTATAACAACATTTTCACAAGATCAATAGCATAAAATTACATAAGGTTGCTCTTTGTAACATCGCGTGAACCACTCATAACCAAAATTATGAGCTTCCTACCAAACATCCCATCCCTACTTTGTTCTTCAATTCTTCTTAACATGCTATCGTATAACATTATATATTATACAGATGACAAAACAAATCGTATCATGCTGTCATAATATGCTCAGCACAGAGAAATAATGAAATACACTACCCCCCAAAACAAATAGATGCCATATCATATGATGATATTTCACCTTTCTCCATACATAGAAAACCGCGCCAAATGTATAAAATAATCCGCCAATAACTAAGAGAATAATCGTCTGTCTCGATGTCGATGCAATAAGTGGCTTTAGTGCAAATACAACCATCCATCCCATAAGTATGTACATCAACGTAGAGAGAAACATGAATTTCTTCACAAAAAAGACTTTAAAAACAATGCCGAGGGCTGCACATCCCCAAACTATACCAAAGATCGTCCATCCCAATGCGCCCTTAAGTGATATCAGGCAGAAAGGCGTATACGTTCCCGCAATTAGGAGATAGATTGCTGAATGATCCATGATCTCAAAAACGAATTTCGCTTTCTTGTGCTGTATAGCATGGTAAAGTGTCGAGATAAGATACAGCAAGAACAAGGAGACACCGTATATTGTAAAAGAAGTTATCTTCAAACTATTGGCGGTAAATGCAGAAAACACTATGAGCAAAACTAACCCTGCAATACTCAACAGTGCTCCAAAACCGTGTGTGACAGAATTTGCTATTTCCTCTCCTAATGTGTACTTTTCGATATTTTCTTTGTCAACCATATCTTTACCCATCCTTTCAATGAGATCATCCAATTTTATCACAGTTATCAGATAATAGAAAGTAGAGTCAACAATCACTCAATAAGCAGAACAAAGAAATTTAGGGATAACTTCTGCGTAAGAGCTTTACCTTCTTCCAAAGGTATTTCATCGTAGCTGGCGAGGAGACTCCAACTTCTGCAAGTTGAGAGGAATTGTTATACCCCTTTCTTTTCGCTAATATCTTCATTAATAGTGACACTGTGATATACTATTACTTGAGCGAGGTGATGATGTGTACCGCAATCAAAAGCACCAAGTTAGGCATCTAACCAAACAAGAGTACGTTGCTTTGAAAACGCTATGCAGACTATCGAAAAATTTGTATAACGCAAC
>DPIB01000177.1 GCA_003522805.1 Fervidobacterium sp.
ATGCAAAAGTGAATCTTTGCTTAGACGTGCTCTGCAAAAGGTCTGATGGTTTTCATGAGATTGATTCCCTCTTTCAGAATATCTCTTTGTACGATGAACTGGACATTCGTTTTCGTGAAGGCAGTGGTAGATTATTCATTGAATGCAGTGTGCAGATGGAAAATAACATAATAAACAAGGTGTGGCAGTATGTTAAGGAAGGACTTACTAGCGACTTTATGGACATAATGGACATAGACGTCAACATCGATAAAAAGATTCCAACAGGTGCAGGTCTGGGTGGGGGCAGTAGTAACGCCGCAGGATTTATATACTTTCTAAAATACATGGACTTTCTTGACGAAGATAAGGCACTTAAAATTGCTCAAATGATAGGTAGTGATGTACCTTTCTTCTTATATGGCGGGACTGCTATAGTCACGGGAAGAGGTGAAATTGTAAAACCCGTTAAGCCATTAACTGACTATAGTTTGGATCTTTATTGTCCAGACTTTTCCATCTCAACGAAGGAAGCATATTCAAAATTGAAACCAGAGTATTTTGGTAAAGCACCTCTCAAGGCGGAAGAATTGTATCATGCTTATCTAAAAAGGGATTTTGAAACAATCCACAGGGCTACGTACAATGTCTTCGAGCATGTTATACCAGAAAGACTTAAGAAAGATATAGAAAGGCTTAGAACTCTTTCACCATCGGCATTAACAGGGTCTGGTAGTGCCTATTTCACTTTAAGAAAAGAGGGTAAGTACGAATTTGTCGAAAAGGGGGTTGAAGTTTATGGCATTGAAGGAAGTTAAAATAGAAGAATTGCTCATCGATAAGACAATTATACCAAACATTGATTCAACAAGTGATGTTGCTAAAACAAGATCTTTTATAGGGCGAGAAAAGGCTATTAGTTCTTTGTTATTTGGTTTAGAAATGGAACGAGAAGGATACAACATATTTGTTGTTGGTCCGTCAGGCATTGGGCGTAAGACGTTTGCGAAGCATTTTGTTACCGAGTATTCCCAAAAAAAGCCTGTCCCTCCCGACGTTGCTTACGTGATGGATTTCGAGAATCCTTCAAAGGCAAGAGCGATTTTTCTACCAGCTGGAAAGGGTATGGATTTCAAAAAGGATATGGAAAAATTGGTTGATAATCTATCAGAACGTATTTCCAAGGTATTTGAAGGTGAAGAATACAAGAGTAGAAGGAAAGAAATAGATGATGAATTTCAGGTAGAACAGGAAAGATACACGAATGATTTGATAGAGAAAGCAAAGAACCTTGGATTCTTGATAAAAATTACAGCAACGGGCATAAACTACTATCCCATCAAGAATGGGAAGGTCTTATCGGAAGGCGAATACGAACAACTAAGTGATGAAGAAAAAGCAAAATACAAGGAGAATTCTAAGAAGGTAGAGTTGCTCGTAGATGCGATGTTAGAGAATCTTAGGAAACTAGAGACGAATTACAAAGAACGGATAAAGGACTTGAATCGTTATGCACTCCTTTTCGCTACAGAAGAATTCTTCTCAGCCATAGAAGACAAGTATACATTCAGTGATGTTAAAGAGTTCATTCACAAGGTCAAAGAAGATGTTATACAAAAAGTTGGAAGTGCAAAGAAATTGCAGGATCTTGAATTGTATTTCAAAAGGGCGTACAGTATCAATCTTATAGTTGACAATTCAGGTGCTAACGGTGCGCCAGTCCTCTTTGAAGATACGCCGACCTATCACAATCTATTTGGTAAGATAGAATATCTAGAACGGGAAGGTATGTTGTACACCGATTTCAGCATGATTCGGCCGGGTAGCATACACAAAGCCAACGGTGGCTATTTGATCATCGATGCAACTGAATTGCTTGTACATTCTTTCGTTTGGGATAGACTGAAAAAAATGCTCTTTTCCAAACAGATAGTGGTAGAGAATTTAGATACAGCGTACGGTTATTCCACTATAGCATCACTCAAAACTGATCCGATACCGCTGAAATTAAAGGTTGTGCTAGTTGGGACACCCGAAGTATACGAGATCTTGCATGAATATGATCCAGACTTTGAGAAACTTTTCAAAGTAAAAGTTGAGCTTGACTGGGAACTTGATGCAAATGTAAATAACGTCAATGATATCATTTCTTTCATAGCTGGGTATTCAAAAGAAGAAGATCTGTTACCTATAAGGAAGGATGCACTTGAGAGAATTGTCTGGTATTCAACAAGGCTTTCTGGTGACAGGACGAAATTGTCTATGAGACTTGGCGCTGTCATCGACTTACTTGAAGAGTCGAATTTCTTTGCAGACAAAAGGGATGCTAAATTTATAGAGGCGATAGACGTGAGTAAAGCTCTATATGAAAGAGAAGAAAGGATGAAACTTATTGTCGAAAAATATGATGAAATGTTCAGAAAAGGAGATCTATTTATAGATGTTTCTGGCAAAGTTGTTGGCCAAGTCAATGGTCTCACTGTCGTGAATTTTGGAGACTATGAATTTGGGCTTCCGGTTAGAATCACAGCAAAAACATATCTTGGTAGCCCTGGTATATTAGATATACAACGTGAAGCAGATCTTAGTGGTCAGATACATAGCAAGGCTGTTATGATTTTAACGGGTTATTTAGGCAGTAAATATGCGAGGAAGATACCGTTCTCTATAGGTGTTTCGATTTCCTTCGAGCAGGTCTATGGATACGTTGAAGGTGACAGCGCTTCAATGGCAGAAGTGCTTGCAATAGTTTCCGCTATTTCAAGAATCCCTCTCAAGCAGGGTATAGCAGTTACGGGATCTATAAATCAGCATGGCCATGTACAGCCTGTAGGAGGAGTCACGGAAAAAGTTGAAGGTTTTTTCAGATTATGTAAAGTCAAAGGTCTTACAGGTGAACAAGGTGTTGTCATACCTAGATCGAATGTTCGGAATCTGATATTGAGAGATGAAATAACTGATGCAATTCAGCAAGGTATGTTTCATATATGGACGGTAGATGAAGTAGATGAAGCAATAGAACTCATGACCGATAGAAAAGCCGGTAAGATGAATGATGACTACAACTATCCGAGAGGAAGTGTAAATTATCATGTTGCTCAAGCACTGAAACATGCACATGAACTTGCAGAAGGAAGAGAAAAATCTAAGAGGCAGAAAAAACAGCGAAAAGAGAATAAGTTGTTGGATTTATGAACCCTGTAGGTGTAAGAAATGGAAAAAGTAGGTAGTATATCGAAGCACTACCAAGGAATCGAGACTTATAGACCAAATTGATGGAATATGTTATAATTTTCAGTATGTTTTGGATATTTCTCTTGAAAAGGGAGGAGATCGTTTTGAAAAAGATAGCTATTGTTACTAGTGGTGGAGATGCGCCTGGAATGAACGCAGCGATAAGGGCGGTTGTAAGATACGGTATCAAAAAGGGACTTGAAGTCTATGGTATTAAGAGAGGATATGCAGGATTGCTAGACGAAGACATCGAACGGATGACTTTTGCGTCTGTTGGCGGAATAATGGAAAGAGGTGGGACAATACTCAGATCCAGTAGATGCCCCGAATTTGTGAGAAAAGAGACCCGAGCTGAAGCTGCAGAAGTTCTCAGAAGGAATGGTATCGATGGACTTGTTGTAATTGGTGGGGAAGGAAGTTTGAATGGTGCAATGTTTCTTGGTCAAGAACAGAAGATTCCCGTAGTAGGAATCCCTGGAACAATTGATAATGACATATCCATGACCGATATGAGTCTTGGAGTCGATACATGTTTAAACACCGTTGTGGATGCCATTCAAAAGCTCAAGGACACCGCAACGTCGCATGAAAGGGCATTCATAATCGAAGTCATGGGTAGAACTTCAGGATACATAGCAACTGTCAGTGGTCTGGTTACTGGCGCAGAGGCTATCATCGTACCAGAACTACCAGTCAACTACGAAGAACTTGGGAACAAACTACTTGAGGAAAGAGAAAGAGGAAAAATAAACTGTATCGTTGTTGTAGCAGAAGGTGCGGCAAGCGCATATACAGTTGCGAGGCATTTGGAATATAGAATCGGTTACGAAACAAGAATCACGATATTAGGACACATCCAAAGAGGTGGTTCACCAACTTCGTTTGACAGATTACTTGCATCAAGAATGGGTGTAGCTGCGGTTGATGCGTTGCTCAGAGGTGAAACCAGTGTCTTGACTGCCCTCAACGGAGGAAAGATTGTTACAGTTGAGCTAGATGAGGTATTGAAGGAAAAAAAGAAACTTGACATGGAACTCCTTAACTTGGCAGGGCTACTCTCCTAAGAGAATAGAAGTTCCGGCAAAAAGGGAGATGAGAGGTATGATAATCAAAAATGGGTTGGTTTGGAATGGAAGGAGTTTTGAAAAACGAACGCTATACGTAGAAAATGGGAAATTCATTGAATACACGGATCAAGGGCCTGTGGTAGATGCCACAGGTCTATTTGTAATGCCCGGATTTGTCGATTCACATGCACATGTAATTGGAACAGGTCTGAAATTACTGACATATGACCTGGAAAAAGTCGAACTGCAGAACGTTTTATCTGAAAAGGATAGTGGAGATTTCATAATCGCACGTGGTTGGGAAAACCTACCGAAAAATGAGCTATTAAGTATCGCAAATTCCTTTGAGAAACCTGTTTTTCTTATCAGAAAGTGTGGGCATGTCGCTTGGGTAAACGACTATCTCAAAAAATCCCTGAATCTACCAGACAACCTTATTTACGAAGGACAGATAGAACATGTTTGGGGAGAATTTGGTAGTGACTTGTATGAAAAGGCGTTTGATGAAGGACAAATGGAATTCCTTAGGCATGGGGTTACTCAAGTTCATTCCGATGATCTGCATGGAATAGACTTTGGAGGGCTAAAAGAACTACTGAAAAGGAGCAAGATAAGGATATTTGAAAAACTGAACACATGCGAGCCTTGGCTCTATGAATTTGGGGATGTCGGCCTTTCAAAGATAGGTAGTATAAAACTGTTTGCCGATGGATCTTTAGGTGCCCAAACTGCATATATGTACGACTCATACCAAGGATCTAATGAAACAGGAATGTATACATTACCAGACAATTTTGATGATATAGTAAAATTTGCTGAGTCAAAAGGTATCCAGCTATCTATACACGTTATAGGAGATAAGGCACTGCATGAAGTTCTTGAGAGATTTGACAAGAACGAAGTACACTCAAGACATAGATTGATACATCTCCAATTTATTAGAAAGAATGATTTTGACAGACTTAGAAATTACCATCTTGCCGTTCAGCCTCACTTTTACTTTGAAGATATTCCACTGCTTGATACAATTAGTTATGAGATGGGGTATCCGTTTTTGGAAATGTATAAAAGAGGTTACAGCGTTGCATTCTCAACAGATTCACCAGTATCACCTGCTGATCCAAAGTACGTGATTGAAAATGCTATGAACATGGGATTTACAAAGCATCAGTCACTAAATCTCTACAGTGAAAGTGGTTCAAAAATGGCAGGTATCAAGAGCGGGAAAATAGCGGAAGGATATCTTGCCGATTTCTGTCTGTACACTGGGAGTGTTGTTGAAAATGATCCAATAAAGGTATATATAAATGGTGAGGAGGTAACATATTTGGTATGAACGATAATTTATTCTCTCGACCGGATGATGACTATTTTTTCGATGTAATCGTAGTAGGCGGAGGTCATGCGGGAATAGAGGCAGCACTATCTACGGCAAGACTTGGTTTCAAGACATTGTTACTTACTGGAAATCCAGATAACGTGGCTTGGGCATCATGCAATCCTGCAATTGGAGGTTCTGCAAAGGGAGTTGTTGTTAGAGAAATCGATGCACTCGGCGGTGAAATGGCAAAGACTACAGATGAGACAATGACGAACATAAGGATGTTGAACACAAGCAAAGGTCCAGCTGTGCAAGCACTACGTGCTCAAATAGATAAATACGATTACTCACGTACTATGAAGAGGAAATTAGAAAACCAAGAAAACTTGTTACTTAGGTACGGATTGGTAAAGGATATTATCGTTGAAAATAGAAAAGTAAAAGGGGTTGTCGATACGCTTGGAATAGATTATTATGCCAGTGCTGTGATATTGACAACAGGTACATTTTTGAGGGGGAAGATATTCGTAGGTAGGAATACAATGGAAGCAGGAAGAATGGGAGATTTTTCTTCACAGGGCCTGAGTAGTTCACTTATCAATTGTGGGTTTACGATAGGCAGGTTCAAAACAGGTACACCAGCTCGGGTTTTGAAGAGAGGCATCAATTTTTCAAAGATGAGAAGACAGGACACAGATGATGAACCGTGGGCATTTTCATATTTCGACGAGCCAAAGATACTTGCGAAAGATTATCCATGCTGGCTGACACATACAACTCCCGAGACACACAAGGTAATCAGAGATTATCTAGCGTATTCGCCTTTATATGGAGAAGTAAAACTCATACAAAGTAAAGGACCAAGGTATTGTCCTTCCATAGAAGACAAGGTCGTGAAATTCGAAAGAAATAGTCATCAGGTTTTCGTCGAACCAGAGGGCAAAGATACACAAGAATACTATCTGAACGGACTTTCCACAAGTCTGCCATATGCTGCCCAAATAGAATTTCTAAGAACGATACCAGGACTTGAAAATGTTGTTGTTTCAAGACCTGCATACGCAGTCGAGTATGACTACATCGATCCAATGCAACTCTATCCAACATTGGAATCCAAGATAGTGGAGAATCTTTTCTTTGCTGGTCAAATAAATGGAACGAGTGGTTACGAGGAAGCTGCTGCTCAAGGACTAATAGCTGGTATAAATGCATCGCTCAAAATAAGGGGTGAGGAACCGTTTGTTCCCAAAAGGTCTGAAAGTTATATAGGCGTGATGATAGATGACCTCGTAACAAAAGGTGTGGATGAGCCTTAC
>DPIB01000171.1 GCA_003522805.1 Fervidobacterium sp.
ATGCCCTCAACGTCTTCCCTGTTCCAGATGGTGATACAGGTTCTAACATGAGTTCAACAATGCTTGAAGCCTGTAAATATCTTGAGAACCTTCCGGACACCAAGTTAAAAAATGTTCTTGATTCGATAAAACGAGGAACACTGATGGGTGCAAGAGGAAATTCGGGCGTTATACTCTCACAGATATTTAGAGGATTTTGCGAGGCAATAGATAAGAAAAGTAGGATAACTGTTGCAGATTTTGTCAAAGCACTTAAAAATGCGAGGCAAGTTGCATATAAAGCGGTTTTACGTCCGGTTGAAGGGACGATACTCACCGTTGTAAGGATGATCGATGAAGAATCCAAGGCATTGTCAAGTTTGGAGAGTTTCGAGCAGCTCTTTGAAAAGATAGAAGAGATATCATTTGAGGCAGTCAAGAAAACGCCTAGCCTTCTTGCGAAATTAAGAGAGGCCAACGTCGTAGACGCAGGAGCAAAGGGCCTCTATTATATATTTCAAGGATTTAGGATGTATATCTTTGGTGATAAGACAATAAATCTATCTGGTGTTGAGACAAGACCAGCTGAGGAGATCTCGATCAGCTTCGAAGAGTTAACTTTCCAGTATTGTACTGAGTTGATCGTGAATGTGACAAAGCCTATCTCTAATACTGAAAGGGAAGCGCTTGAAGAGTATTTGAACGAAATTGGCGATTCAGTTGTCTTTTTTATTCAAGACGATGTGATAAAACTCCATGTTCATACGAATAATCCTGGAAATGTTATCGAAAAATTCCTAGAATATGGTGAGCTAATGAAAGTCAAGATAGACAACATGAAGCAACAACACGAACATGTAGTCAGCGAAAAGTACAAAAAGAAGGAAAGAAAAGATATTGCCTACGTATCTATATCTCCAGGTAAAGGGCTGTCGAGAGTGTTGAAAGATTTAGGAGTCGATGAAATAGTATCCGGTGGCCAATCGATGAATCCCAGTATGGCAGACATACTTGATGCAATCAGGAGAGCAAATGCAGACAATGTCATCGTCTTTCCGAATAATTCTAACATAATACTCGCAGCTGACCAAGCAGCAAAGGTAGCAGAAGGCGAAGGTATAAATGTACGAGTCATGAGAACCACAAATGTTCATGAAAACATCATGGCTATGATATATAAAATGGGCGAGACAGTTGATGAAATAATAAAGAGTATGGAAGAAATACTACCTAAGGTCATTGCAATATCTATAACTATTGCAGTTAGGGATTCAAAATACGGGAACGAAAGAATAAAGAAGAACGAGTATCTCGGTTTTATTGGCAAAGAGCTTGTCTATCACCATAAAAATCTTGTCAACGTATTGGATAAGATATATCAAAGATGTAAGCTTGATGAAAAAGAAATACTCACTGTTTTTGTAGGATCCAACACAACACCGATTGAACAGACTATTGTTCAAAAGTATACGAAGAAAAAATATCCAAACATACAAATTGAATTTCTAGATGGCGGGCAACCGCATTATCAATTCTTGATGATGGTGGAGTAAGGTGGAGTAAAGAGTAAAGAATATCAAGAGACAATTGTTAGTAGCGGTTATTTACTATACATCAGCTATACAAGACAGCGTGTCTTGCGGAGGATGAGTATGCGTGAAGTAATGACGATTTCAGGCATCGACGATAAGTATATATATCTTGCTACTATAACAGATGAGGCAACCTGTTCAGGGTGTGCATTAGCAGGTAGTTGCTCCATAAAGGGTAGAGATATGCGAGTAAGAGTTAAGAGAGAAGATATTACAAAACCTGTAGCACTGGGTGATACAGTTATAGTAGAGTTAAAATACAATGTAGCTATATTGTCCTTGATAGTCTATGGTATTCCGTTGGCTGGATTCTTGGTAGGAGTGTTGATTGGATACATTTTCAAATGGAATGATATAGTCTCATTAGTAACGGGGTTGGTTTTTGCTAGCTGTGGATTTTTGATATCCAAAATCTTCGACAAAAAATATGAAGTGAAGATAATCGATGTAAAAAAGAATGACGACAATTATTTGAGAAACTTGGCAGAAAATGGAAAAATTGACAGCGGTGTCAGATAGAGATAGAAACAAGGAAATGGTAATCATCGGTTAACGATTCTTAGTCCTAAAGGATTGGGGGGAATTCGATGATATATTCTTTTAAAAAAGGGGAACCAAAAAAGGGTTGGGTACTTCTAGTTCATGGATTGGGTGAGCATATAGGTAGGTACGAGAAACTAACTGAAATGCTTGTTCAGAACGATCTAGGTGTTATAGGATTCGATCTTCCCGGGCATGGTAAGAGTTCTGGGAAAAGAGGAAACACAACTATAGAGGAAGTCGTGGAAATAATCGATGAACTAACCAAAAATGTAAATCAATTCACTGTATTTGGTCATAGTCTAGGTGGTCTTATTTCTATAAGATACACAGAGCTAAGACCGCAAAAAGTGAATAATCTGGTTGTTTCATCACCTGCTCTACATGTAGAGACGAAATCAAGCCAGAGAATAATGATGAGCATTTTTTCTGTGCTAGCACCAACGATGACTGTTAGTAACGGAATTGACGCAAACCTTCTTTCACGAAACAAATCAGCTGTCGAGAGATACGTTGCTGATCCACTCGTACATGACAGATTATCAGTAAGATTGGCAAAGAGTATGATGAAGAACATAACCTTGGCTCATGAGCAGGCTGAGAGAATAGTATGTCCTGTCTCCATCCTTATTGGGACAGATGACAAAGTAACACTTCCGGACGGAGCAAGAGCATTTTTTGAAGAACTAAAAACAGAGCATAAAGTGATTGAAGAATTTAAGGGTGGGTATCATGAATTGTTTGAGGATCCCGAACATTCAGATAATTTTTATAGATCAATCCTTCGCTACATCATGCAGGTAAGCATCGACTAAAGTCCGACTGAAGGTGATAGTGTGTTGTACAAAACGAAACTAGGCGAGTTCGATTTGTCTGATGAAGAAGTCATAACATTTCCAAATGGAATCCCAGGATTTGAAGATTTAAAAAAATATGCGGTAATATCTCTGGAAGAGACGTTACCGATTTTTTGGCTTGTGAGTCTAGATGACGACACCGTAGCACTACCATTGATAGATCCATGGATGATTTTGGATGATTATGAAGTTCAACTCTCACAAGAAGATATCGATATTCTAGAAATTGAAGATCCTTCTGAGATTACTATTTGGACTGTTTTGACGATACCTGTTGGTCGTCCGCAGGAAACAACGGCAAACTTGAAGGCACCGATCGTGATAAACTTGAGATCAGGGTTGGGTTGTCAGGCAATCCTTGAAGGTTATGAAATAAAACACTCTTTAAAGGATCCTTCAGAAGAATCAGAATCAGAAAAAGTGGGAACAACTGAATCAAACGAATCAGTTAAAACAGACAGGAGATATAGGCCAACACCTGATAAAAGTGGTGATAGATAGTGCTTGTTCTATCTAGAAGAATAGGGGAGAGTATAATGATTGGAGATAACATAGAAGTTAAGATTTTGAAGGTGGACAACGGGGTTGTCAAAATAGGTATTGTAGCCCCAAGTGCAGTAAAAATATACAGAAACGAAGTGTACAAAACCATTGCAGAGCAGAATATAGGTGCTGTTATTCAAGACACCAGCGAAGTTGCGAGTCTAAAGGAGGTGTTTAATAATGTCAATAAGAATAGATGATGAATTAATAGATCATCTCTTGTTTTTATCACGCTTGAGTGTGGATAATAAGGAGAAGTTGAAGAATGATTTGCAAGAGATAGTTGATTACTTTGAGGTGTTATCTGAGGTAGATACTGAAGGTTTAGAGCCAATGTATACACCTATAGAAGAAAGTGCTGCTCTACGGGAAGACAGGCCTCAACAATTTGATAATGTGGAAGGCATACTAAATAACTTTCCAGAAAAAGTTGGTAAGCTTGTTAAAGTACCTGGTATTTATGGATAAGATTCATGAACAGGGCTCAATTGACTGGAAAAAAGCAGAACAGATGGTGAGCGAGTTTTTGGAGAGGAAAAAATACAAAATCGTTGCCCGCAATTATAGGACTCCTTTCGGCGAGGTAGATATCATAGCTCGATGTGGAGATGTTTATATCTTTGTTGAAGTTAAATCGGGAACGGGTACTAGAATAAAGCCATCTGAAAGAGTAGATAGTGAAAAATACAAAAGGATATCCATGAGTGCAGAGTACTATTTAAGAGGGAAAGCATATTCAAAAGCGCAAATAGATGTGGCAGAGGTAATTGGTAACGAGATAAACTATTACGAAGATATAGGGTGGGAATTTCTGTGAAAGTAATTGCAACCAATAAGAAAGCTTATACAGACTACATTTTGGATGAGACTTATGAGGCAGGCATAGAATTATTCGGTACAGAAGTTAAGTCCCTTAGAGAACATGGTGCTAGTTTTAAAGATTCATTTTGTAGAATAAAAGATGGAGAGATCTATCTGTTAAATTTGCATATACCACCGTATAAGTTCGGTAATATCTACAATCATGACCCGGAAAGGCCAAGAAAATTGCTCCTACATAGAAAAGAAATAGATAGAATTTGGGGCAAGATCAGACAGGAAGGTTACACCGTGGTTCCAACAAAGATATATTTCAACAATCATGGACTTGTCAAAGTTGAAATAGCTGTTGCGAAAGGTAAGAGAACTTACGATAAGCGCGAAGAAATAAAGAAGAAGGAAGAAAAACGGAAAATCAAAGAATACCTAAAGATGTAACCAAAAGGAGAAAGGAATAAAATAAAATATATAGAGGGTATGATAGAAACTATGTATGTTCCGAATATATTCTAAACGTTCCGAAAGTTACTCAAATGGAAAAAGGGGGAGAATTTATGGACATGAGAAAGGCAGTTATCGAAAAAATCACACTTTTCAAGGAATC
>DPIB01000175.1 GCA_003522805.1 Fervidobacterium sp.
TAGGTGGCGGGATGGTTTAATCACCTTTCTCTTTTCGTTCATCATCCATCGAATCTATTAAATTATACCACCTGAACAAGTTAAAAGTAGACTTTAAAAAAGCAGCCTCAAGGTATAATCTCTTGAGACTGCTTTTGTTGCCATTAGTTCAAGACTTTAAGTTCCGTAAAAAGTGTATCTGACGAAAGGCTTATATTCCACCTGACAATTTAAGATACGCACTTACTCCTGGCGTTGAAGAACCCAACGGATTGAGACTATCGGTTGTCATTGACACTTGGAGATCTGCATTCAACAAACCTAAATTGATCTCCAGTCCGAGGCCGTTAGAATAAAATCCAGGTATCATTCCGAACATGTAATAAGCTTTCAAAACCTCGAGATTGATCCCTGCGTATGCCTTCGCTGCCCAATCGCCGTTAAGTGAGTACATCCCTGTAACACCCCACATGAAGAATCCATCGCTCTTGTAATATGCTGTTACATTGATTGGATTATTAACGCTCATCGGCGTGAGTAAAGATGAAAATTCTGGATCCGAAAGTGTATAAGTTGCATCGGCTGTTATATCTGTGCCCTCGGCTGCATAATTTACCGAACCACTTGCGTTTACGGCGATGGAATACCTTGCGGTGGCAGGTCTGATTGTGATGTCGTTAACTGCAAATCCAAATTTGTCGTTACCATATCCCAGAGATAGGCTTATACCTGCATCTTGAGAGAGGATGTCCATAAGTTCCTGAGAGGCAACCGTACTATCGGTCCACCTTGTATCGATTCCTTGAAAATTCAATGCACTGATGAGCACTACCTTTGCATCTGCTTCTACTTCCACATTCGCTGGTGAGGCAGAAGATGTGTAAGATGCATGTGCGTACGTGCGTATTGCATCGGAATAGAGTACAGGTACGAAGAAATTGCCTGTGACAAAGAAGTCGTTGAACATCAATCCAGCACCTACGTTCAATCGCAGGTTGGACCTCGCAAAGCCATTTACCGTATCTTCGACGTTCGATTCGAGCAATGTGTTACCAAAGAGTATCTGTGAAAACGTCTGCGGTAAGCTCATGGAAACAGCACCGCTGGCATTGACATAAGGTATCAAATGAAGGCCAAAAAGATTCAAATGTACATAAGCTCCAGCTGTGACTGGGAATGCAAGATGGATACCGTTGTCCAATGCCCTATGCATGCTCGTTGCATCGATCGTTATTTCCTCTTCATTCAAAAGCGCATTCAAATTGTCCATATTGAAGAGATTCTGAGACAGTTGTAAATCAACGGTTGGGGAAACTTTGAGAAAAGTTGTACCATCCATTTTTGTCAGAGCAAGATTACTAAACGTGCCAAATGGATCTATGATGTTCGAGATGGAAAATGTAGAAACAGAAAACGCACAGATGAAAAAAGTTATTATGAAAAGTACATATTTAGATTTTCTCATATTGCATCGCCCCCTCAATTACCATTACCAAGTTTAACTTCCGTTGCCACTTTCAATTCGACTGCTATGTAAGGTATAGCGTTTATGGCACCATTGTAATTCAGACTTACCGATTGATCTTTCGGGACCAATATCTTGTATTTCACACCACCTGTTGCTATACTCCGTATCTGCTCAGATGTCAGTACGATGCTTGGATTAGCTGTAGATATGTCGCCAGAAAGTATCTTATCGCCATTACTCTTTTCAAGAATGATTTCCGCTGCAAGGCCTGTTGTATTCTTCCAACCCTTGAACTTCAGACTTGCCTTATCGATGATGCTGGCTAAATCATTGAGAACCGATAAATCATCAGGCAGGTCTCCTTGGGTCAATACAACATCGGAAGGTGTAGCTTCGACGTTGAAAGGTACATCTAGGTTCAGAGCAAACTTTATCACACTGTTTTTACTAAGTATGCCTGTCCCTGTTTCGATCTTTGCAGAAACGTCCATTGGCTCACCTTGTTTTAACAACTCTTCTATTTTTTCACCTATATTGACAGGATTACCAGGTGTGACAGTATATTTTTGATCTGTGACAGTGATCGTCACGGTTGCTGGTATGGTTGCATTTTCAATATCAAGTGATATTGGCGCACTTATGTTGTAATCGAAATCTTTGAGGAATGCGGAATCACCGCTGAAGACTTGTGAAAAATCGACGCTCGTCAAAGAGCCCAAATCGTACGACTGGCCTTTAAGACTCACGTTATCGATCTCGAACGTTGCTAGTTCTGGTTGGAACTTTGCATACGCTCCATTTTTCAAATTCACGTTACTGAGCGTAATAATATCACCACTAACAGAAGGCGTTGCTTCAAATGTGAATGCATTGAATGAACTAAAATCGATACGCTTGTTTTCAGCCTTTATAACCTTTGTTTGAGTAGCTCCAGCGGTATCACCGAATGCAACTTGTTCAATTCCCTCATCAAAGAAGTTCGATGCAATATCTAGTTTCAGTCCGTCGATTCCCTTTATGTTGTACTTTATGTTTATCACCGCAGTTGCATCGAGAGAATTGACTAAATCCTTCACATCACTTGGTATTGCATAGTTTATGCTTATCGCATTACCTTTGAGTGCGTCTCCCGATACTTTTGCCGTCTCTATAATTATGTCCTGACCATCTGGTAGAAATGCTTGATAACTGATTGTTGAACCGGTCACAGTCGCTTCAAGGATTATATCAACATCCGATGGTAACGATACACCAGCAAATTTTACTTTGACAAGTGAACCACTTTCTGTATTGGAGCCGAACGTTGTTGTTGCTTGTATCGTTTCAAGGCCAGTAAAATTAACTTCCATGTATCCACTACTACTTTTGAAACTTAGTTCTGTGACGTTTGATGGACGTGGAACACTGAATTTTATTTCGTAATCTTTGATTGCTTTTAATGTAACTTGAGGTGTAACAGTCACTTTTGGTTTCGTATTTCTAAAGTCTGCCGAGATCTTTCCAGAGAGTGTAAGCTTTCCACTAACCTGTATACCATCACCGACTTTGAAGTACGTTTCTAATAGCGGCACTTCTAATGTATCAGAATTAGTGCTATTATTACCGAGAGAAATGCCTCCACTCCTTATCGCTAATTGTTGTGTCAAGTTTCCAAAGAATCCAGCAATCGTGATTTTTTGCTTTATCTTGCCACTAAGTTTTGTATACCAGTTTCCATCACTCACTAAGGAGATGTTCACATCTGGGATGGTATATTCTAATACTCCATTGCTATTGACTTTTGAGAGGTCTAAATTCTTGAAATAGTTGAGCTTGAGACCTGTAAGTTTGAGTGTCACCGTACCATTTGCAACTGACGAACTATTGTTCTTTATGGTCACCGTAGAATTTTTCTTTATGAACAGCGCTATCTTCTGACCGGTTTGCTTTTGAGAACCATCGATGAAAATAGATAGCGGACCGCCTGTTCCAATGAACGTCAATTCGATCTTGGCTTCCTTGAAATTACCTTCGTCGAATGGTAATACGCTACTCAATATGTTACCAACCTCGATCGAACCATTGGCTGGTATCACAATGGATTGATTATCGACTAATGTCATATCTGGAATGTCCACAGTCGTAATGTCAATTTCTGTGTCCTGACTTTGTAAATTAAAAGATGGAAGTTCTATTTGACCAGATAGCTGGCCGAGGAATTGCGATGTGTCAAGACTAAAGCTAAAGCCTTGACCAAATTGTGCAAGTTGATCTCTAAGCTGTTGTTCAACACCTGCGAGCACTGTTTCTGGCGAGTACACCACTTCCGTGGCGTACGTCAAACGTACTGGATCACTCTTGACGATGTTGAGAGGCGATAGTGTCAATTGATCCAGAAGACTGTCGATGAATGAGTTCATCTTGAAGTCGAACGTTGTAATCGGGAACTCGAGGTACTTTGTGTATTTGACAGAGACCTTTTCAGGCGCCTTACTCGGTACTCTTAAACCGCACGATACGAAGCTCAGAGCTACAACAACTATGAAAAAGATGTAAAAAGTTCTTTTCATACAGTACCACCTCCAATTTTAGCTTACGCTAACCTTTCTTTACGCGCCCCTTAATTATTTAGACCACCATTTTGTGATTCTGTTTAATTTTATCATAAAACTATTCATCATTCGCAAAAAACTTTTCCAAAAAAATACTGTAGGATTTGCACAATGTGTGGTAGAATATTAAATTGTAGTATGAGACAGCAGAGTGTGTTTGGAGGCGAATGCTATGGACTCAATCTTCAATTCAAATTTTGATACACTTAAGACCGCATTAGATGTTCAACTTAAGAGGCAAGAACTGCACGCTGAAAACATAGCGAATGCTGAAACGCCTGGATACAAGAAAAAATACGTCGCATTTGAAGAATATCTTCAACAATCGAAGATGAAGCTTAAGATGAATACAACGGATGAAAAGCATTTGTCATCATCACCAAGTGTTGTGCAAGCCAAGCAGATAACGCAAGATAACACGTCGATTACAAACGATGAAAACAACGTAGATATCGAAATGGAAACAATAGAAATGGTCAAAGACGCGTTGAGATATCAAACCCTTTCAAGGTTGATGAGTGCAAACATAGACAGATATAATACAGTGATTAGGAATACGAGGTAAATTTAGAGAATAAATACTTGAATATCGAAAAGGAAAAAAGAATATTTGGTAAGAGGTGAGTCATTATGCAGAGTGAATTCAATATAATGAATATATCGGCAACAGGGTTGTCTGCTCAAAGATTTAGAATAGAACTGATATCGACAAATATCGCAAATTCTGAAACCACAAGAACGGAGAACGGTGAGCCTTACAGAAGGAAGGTCCCAGTTTTCCAAGAACTGTTGAGGAATATCCAAGGGCGTCAGGAAAATAGTGGTGTCATAGTGGAAAGTATCTATGAAGATCCTTCGGAGTTCAGGATAGCCTACGACCCTACTCATCCAGATGCTGACGAAAATGGTTATGTTAAATTGCCAAATGTCAATATAGTCAGGGAAATGGTTGACATGATAAATGCACAAAGGGCGTACGAAGCGAATGCAACTTCCATTAATACAACAAAGGCTATGATAACTTCTGCCCTGCAAATCGGGAGGTGAAGTACGTGATAGAGAAGATTAACGGAATTCAGAATATACCAAGTACAACAAGCACATCAAATGTTCAAAATACAAAATCGGAGAGTGAATTCAGCAAAATCTTATCCGATGCGATAAAGTCTGTTAACGATCAACAGAAATATGTAGAACAACTTTCCGATGACTTTGCTCAAGGAAAGATAAGCAACATCCACGAACTCGTAGTTGAGGCTGAGAAGGCTTCCATTTCGTTACGCCTTACAGTAGAAGTAAGAAATAAAATAGTCGATGCATATAGAGAAATAATGCGGATGCAATTTTGATCGTTCTTTTCGTGAATCAGTGTGGAAGATTTTCTTACATCAGAAGCTATTTAGAAAATTTCAAAAAAGTGGGGAGAAATCCCCACTTTTTGTCTTCAGTTATAGCTTTTCTGACTTTCTAGAAACTATCGTTATGGTAACATTGCTCCTACAACTGCGGCTACAATACCTACAACAATTCCGATGATTCCAAACATCTGAGCCTGCTGAACCTTTGCACTTACTTCTTGAGAAGATTTTTCTAACTGCTCCAGTTTGGCATTAGCTTCATCAAGTGATTGTTGCATAAGAGCAAAATCGTCTTCTGAAATTTTTGTTCCAGTTGTGTCGTAAATCATATTTGCATATTCTTCAAGTAACTCTATCCTGTTCAACAGCGTCTCAGAATTCTCTTCAAGCTCAACGACTTTAGCTCCATTCTCATCAACGATCTTAGAAAGGTCTTCTATCTGTTTTCTGAGTAAATAATCTGTGTCGCCTATCTGTGCACCAAGTCCGGTGATAATCTCACTAAGCCCATCGATGCTTTCTCTTAGTTCTGCCACACTTGCTTCGAGTGCATCACACTTTTCGGCATCAGCCTTTGTAGAAAGATTATCGTAGATGTTGACTATGTCTTGATCATGCATATCTACTTTCAAAGCAAGTGATTCAATACTTTCGAAACTTGTTTCAAGTGCAACGACCATTTCTCTTAGATCCATGAGTTCGTCAGAAAACATACCTAGTGTTTCGTAAATCTTGAGAATATCAGTATCGTGGATATCAAGTGTTACTGTGATGTCTTCGATAGCTGTACCGATTTCACCCATTATTTCTTCCTTGACTCCTTCTACTGATACTTCAACATAGGAACTAAGCCTTTCTTCTACTGATGCAACATTTGCTGCAAGTTCGTAAAGCATGTCTCTTAGTGCTGGAAGGCCATCATCAATAGTGCTTTGTACATTAAGAACTTTTGTTTCGAGCTCAGCTAATCTTCCATCCAAATCAGAAATGACTGAATCAAAATCGTCTACTGATACTTTAGAACCAAGTGAGTCATAAATCATGTTTGAATACTCTTCAAGAATATCGACTCTGCTTAGCAATGCTTGAACATCCACCTCTTGTGCAAAAGCAACCAAACCGAACAAAACAACCACAAGAACAATCCCCAGTTTCTTCATATCTTTCCCTCCTTTTGAAGAATGTAATATGACCTAAACTGAAATAAAAGAAAAATCGAAATACACCCGGTTACGATATTCTCCTCCGCTTACCCAATTACCATGCACCCTCGTCTAAGTATTACAATGTACAACAGAACAGATATCACATTTACTCAAATGCTCACAGGACAGCGTAAACTGTATGCTGCAAGTATCTAGGTGCCAAAGAAGGTTTTTTAATTTCTAACATACAATTGTTATTATATCACTACATTGCCTAAAAGTGCAAACAAATTTGTACGTATTCTTTGACGATTATAGTTCGCATAACGTTCTTTCTGCTTAAACAACACGACATTTATGTAATTATGCAGTAAAAATCGCATTCAGATTCCTCTTTTCATACCAACTCTGTACAAACTCTGACAACATTTCTTGACAACAGTTAATATATATTGTATCATATTTTTGCCCTTGCTCGGTTTTGGGATTTTACCCTTACTTGGCAAGTGGACATAGCATACGGAGGTGCGAAGCGGTGAACGACTTCAACAAAGAGGAGATCATCAAAGAATTTCAGATTCACGACACTGATACAGGTAGCGCAGCTGTACAGATAGCCTTATTAACAGCTCGTATTAGACATCTAACGGAGCATCTTAAAAACCATCCAAAAGATTTTCATTCCAGAAGAGGTCTCATGAAAATGGTTGGAAGAAGGAGAAAGATGCTTAAATACCTCATGAAAAAAGATCCAGAACTGTATCAGGAGCTTTTGGAGAAACTATCCCTCAGAAAGTAGAGAAAGTAAACAACATCACATTAATGCACATAGTCCAGACAATTGAATAAGACAATTATCGACAACAAAGTAAGGAATACAGAATACATGCGCAACCAGTTCTTGAAACCAATTCAGAGGGCGGAATATCCGCCCTCTGCTTATGGAAATCAGACTATTGAAAGTCTATTCAAAACATTTATAGGAGCCGTGATAATATGAAAAAGCTTGATCTTAATTCTTTTCAAGATAAAGACCTACACAAATTAGAGTCTTACGATTACTATCTGCCACAAGAACTTATTGCCCAATCACCGATAGAACCTCGTGATAAATCAAGGTTGATGGTAGTCAATAAGACAACTGGTGAGATATCGCACAGGATATTCTCAGATATCAAAGAATATCTCAAAGAAGGAGACTTGCTCGTATTCAACGTAAGTAAAGTGATACCAGCAAGATTGCTTGGGAAAAAGACAACTGGTGCAAATGTTGAAGTCTTGCTAGTAGAGAAACTAGAGCCTGGGATATGGAAGTGCCTTGTAAAGCCCGGAAAGGCAATAAAAGAAGGCACAGAAGTATTATTTGAAAGAAATTCTGAGAAACTCTTGGCAAGATGTATCGACAGGGCAGAGGAAGGAACCAAGATTTTCTCGTTTTCGATGAAAGGAGACAATGATATCTTCTTCTTTGGAACAGCACCACTTCCTCATTACATAAAAACGAAAGATATAGATATAGATCGCTATCAAACGGTTTATGCAAGAGAGGAAGGTAGCATTGCGGCTCCAACTGCAGGGTTACATTTTACAACTGACTTATTAGAAAAGATAAGACAAAAGGGGATCAAATTCGCAGAAGTTACTCTACATGTTGGAATTGGCACGTTTAAACCTGTAAAAATCGGAGACATAACACAACATAAAATGCACGAAGAATACTACATCGTATCAGAGGAAAGTGCAAAAACAATAGAAGAGTGTCACAAGAATGGTGGAAGAATAGTTGCGGTTGGTACAACAAGCGTCAGAACGTTAGAAACCATAGCAAGACTCCCAAAAGCGTCTTCTTATAGTGGAAAAACGAACTTGTTCATATACCCACCATACGAATTTAAGTACGTTGATGCGTTAATCACCAATTTTCATCTTCCAAAATCTTCACTTATAATGCTGGTAAGTGCGTTCGCCGGCTATGAATTAACTATGAAGGCATATAACATTGCTGTTGAAGAAAAATACCGATTCT
>DPIB01000187.1 GCA_003522805.1 Fervidobacterium sp.
ATGGCACAGAAAATAAAGAAGGGCGACAGAGTTCAAGTCATTTCCGGAAAAGACAAAGGTAAAAGAGGAGAAGTTATACAAGTAATGCCAAAAGATCTAAAAGTAGTTGTCAGAGGTGTCAACATAGTGAAAAGACATCAAAGACCCACAGGCCAATTAAGACAAGGCGGTATAATCGAAAAGGAAGCACCAATCTACTGGTCAAAGGTCATGATAGTCTGTCCGAGCTGTGATAATGCAACTAGAGTATCATTCAGGGTACTCGGAGATGGTTCAAAGGTAAGAGTTTGCAAGAAATGTGGAGAAATCATAGACAAGAAGTAAGGAGGAGTAAAGAATGACCTACGAATTCGTTCCGCTTAAAGAGAAGTACCAACAAGAAATAGTGCCAACTCTAATGAAAGAATTCGGATATACAAACATTCACGAGGTCCCGAAGCTTGTGAAAGTGGTTGTCAATATGGGTATCGGTGAAGGTTCCAGAAATAAAGAGATTGCAGAAATACATGCAAAAGAACTCACAGCGATAGCCGGGCAAAAAGCACTTGTAACAAAGGCAAAGAAAAGCATATCAAACTTCAAAGTAAGAAAAGGCATGACGATAGGCGCAAAAGTAACTTTAAGAGGGCCAAGAATGTACAATTTTGTCTATAAACTCATCAACCTCGTCCTTCCAAAAGTCAGGGACTTCAGGGGATTAAATCCAAACTCATTTGATGGGAGAGGGAACTACAATTTTGGCTTAACAGAACAGCTCGTATTCCCAGAAATATCACCAGATCAGATCAAGAGAATTCAGGGTATGGACATCGTCATAGTCACGACGGCAAAGAGGGATGAAGAATCAAGAAGACTTTTAGAACTGCTTGGTTTCCCATTCAAAAAGCAGTAATTGAGGAGGGAAATTTAGATGGCGAGAAAAGGTTTAGTTGAAAGATGGAAGAAACCCAAGAAATACAAAGTGAGAGAATATACAAGATGCCATATATGTGGTAGAACTCATTCAGTTTATCAAGAATTCGGAATATGTAGAGTTTGTTTTAGAAAACTTGCTAACGAGGGAAAACTCCCGGGCGTTAGGAAGGCAAGCTGGTAATGTGGAGGTGTTAACCGTGTGGAGCGACCCAATAGCTGACATGCTTACAAGAATAAGGAATGCGAATCTCGTTTTCAAAGAACAATTAGATGTACCTGCTTCGAATCTCAAAAAAGCGATAGCGGATATCCTTACAAAAGAAGGTTTCATAAAAGGCTATACTTACATCGAAGACGGTAAACAAGGTATACTTAGAATCCAGATGAAATACAAGGGTTCAAGGAGAAACAGAGAAAGAGTCATCCATGGTATTGTCCGCGTTTCAAAGTCTGGAAGAAGAATATATGTTGGGCAAAACAACATACCGAGGGTTAAGAATGGGCTTGGCATAGCCATATTATCCA
Organism: Fervidobacterium sp.; assembly: GCA_003522805.1. GTDB lineage: Bacteria > Thermotogota > Thermotogae > Thermotogales > Fervidobacteriaceae > Fervidobacterium. The sequence goes on from DPIB01000187.1 coordinate 1,441, forward strand.
CATCAAAAGGCGTGATCACCGACAAAGAAGCAAAAGAACTTGGAGTCGGTGGAGAAGTCATTGCCTACGTCTGGTAAGGGAGGTGTAGTCCATGTCGCGTATAGCAAAAAAACCTGTTGTTTTGCCAACAAACGTCCAACTTTCGGTCACCGATTCTGAGATAAAGGTAAAGGGTCCAAAAGGTGAGTTGGAACTCAAACCACATCCCTTCGTCAAGATAGATGTACAAGGCAATGAGGCATGGTTCAGCCCGAATCTTGAATTAGCCAAGAGAAAGGCAGACGAGAGAAAGTACAATGCGATGGTTGGGACATACTGGAGACTCGTTAAAAACATGGTCATTGGTGTAACAGAAGGATTTAAGAAAGAGCTCGAAATAGTTGGTGTTGGATACAGGGCACAGATGCAAGGCAACAAACTTGTTATGAACTTGGGGTATGCGCACCTTGTCGAGATGGAAGTCCCCGCTGATCTCACTGTAGAGGTACCTGCACCAAACCGAATCGTTGTCAGTGGCATCGACAAACAAAAAGTGGGGCAATATGCAGCAGACATAAAGAAGTGGAGAGAACCCAATTCGTACAGTGGCAAAGGTATAAAGTACGCAAACGAAGTCCTCAAGCTTAAAGAAGGAAAGAAAGCATAAGGGGGTATAAGACGTGATTAAGAGAGAAGACCGCAAAAGACTAAGATTAATGAGGCACAAAAGAATAAGAAAAAGAATATATGGAACTCCTGAGAAGCCGAGGCTTTCAGTTTATAGAAGCGAAAAACATATATATGCTCAAATAATCGATGACACGAAGGGCAGAACACTCGTAACTGCTTCTACAGTAGAAAAACCTTTAAGGGAAAATCTGAAGAAAACATGGAACATTGAAGCCGCAAAAGAGGTTGGAAAGCTCGTTGCAGAAAGAGCTACAGAAAAAGGTATAACCGAAATAGTCTTCGACCGTGGTGGTTACAAATACCATGGAAGAATCAAAGCCCTTGCAGATGCAGCAAGGGAATCAGGTTTGAAATTCTAAGGTAAAGTTTAGGAGGTGCTCAAAGTGTCAGAAATAGCCGAAAAGGTAAAACAGGCTGGAGAAACATTTGAGGAACGAATAATCGAAATTAGAAGAACTACAAAGGTTACAAAAGGTGGTAAGAACCTTTCATTTAGGGTCCTTGCAGTTGTTGGAAACAGGAATGGCCAGATCGGTATAGGTATAGGCAAGGCAAGAGAAGTGCCAGACGCAATTAGGAAAGCACTTGTCAGTGCAAGAAGAAGCATCATCGACGTACCAGTAGTAAAAGGCACAATTCCTCATGAAGTGGTTGGAAGACAAGATGCAGCAAAAATACTCATGAAACCAGCAGCTCCTGGTACTGGTATCATCGCAAACGGTACGGTACGTGCGATACTCGAACTTGCAGGCGTCCAAAACGTCTTGACGAAAGCAATGGGGGCAACGAATCCAGTTGTTCTTGCGCAGGCAACGGTCAATGGTATCAAGAACATGTACTCAATAGAACGAATTGCTTCCCTTAGAGATATAACCCCAGCACAAGTGGTTCGTGGTGTCAAAAAGGAGGGCTAATATATGAAAAAGCTTAAAATAACTCTTGTCAGAAGTCCAATCGGATATAAATACGACCAAAAAGACACAGTGAAAAGGCTTGGATTAAGAAGAATGCACCAAACAGTAGTCAAAGAAGACAGTCCACAGATCAGAGGCATGATAGAAAAGGTAAAGCATCTTCTTATAGTAGAAGAAATAGAGGAATGAGGAGGGAAATGCTATGATTACCATAGAAGACCTAAAGCCTACTCCAGGCTCAAACAAGAAATACAAAAGACTAGGTAGAGGACAAAGTTCTGGAAAGGGAAAGACATCCGGGAAAGGACATAAGGGTCAGAAATCAAGAGGGACAGGCAAAGTTCATCTCTGGTTAGAAGGTGGTCAGACTCCACTTCACCGAAGGCTTCCAAAATATGGCTTCAAGAATTTTACAAAAAAGGTCTACGCCGTTGTTAATCTCGAAACACTTGAAGAAAAATTCGATAGCAACGATGTAGTTACTCCGGAAGTACTTTTGGAAAGAGGAATCATTGACAGGTTGTACGATGGTGTCAAAATACTGGCAAGAGGAGAAATCACAAAGCCACTTGTAGTCAAAGCCCATAAATTCAGTAAAACAGCGAAGGAGAAAATAGAAAAAATTGGTGGCAGAGCCGAGGTGAGCTGATAATGTGGAAAGCGCTTCAAAACGCGTTAAAGATTCCCGAGGTTAGGGATAGGATCATCTTTACTTTCTTGATGTTACTTGTTTTCAGACTAGGTATATATGTCCCAGTTCCAGGTGTAAACATAAAAGCATGGGGGGAGGCGCTTTCTCGACAAGGTGGTGGCCTCACCAGCGGTGTGCTCAGCTTCTACGATGTTTTTACTGGAGGGGCTTTCAGTAGATTCTCTGTTTTTTCAATGAGTGTTACTCCCTACATCAATTCGTCGATTATACTTCAATTACTTTCATCTGTTATTCCGGCTTTGAAGAACATGCTTAAAGAAGGCGAAGAGGGTAGAAAAAAATATCAGAGGTACACTAAGAACTTGACGATAGGACTTGCAGCACTCCAATCGTTTGTAATTTCGTTTGGCTTGGCTAGAAGCTATCAAGGGATAATTGCAATCAATCAGTGGCTATTTTCAATTGTTTCGACGATCTCACTAGTTGCCGGTACAATGTTCCTCCTTTGGATCGGTGACAGAATTACGGAGAAAGGCATTGGAAATGGTATCAGTATAATGATATTTGCAGGTATAATTTCGAGATATCCTGCATATTTAAGATCAGCCGTTTTGGGGAATCTGAATATATTTGAATGGATATTCGTAGCCGTAGTGGGAATGTTCATGGTCATTGCAATAATATACGTCCAACAGGCTGAAAGAAGAATAAAGATAGAATATGCAACCAGAATGGTTGGAAGAAGGGTGTACGGTGGTACGAGTACCTATTTGCCAATCAAAGTTAATCACTCGGGGGTAATACCAATAATCTTTGCCTGGGCAATCGTTAGTATCCCAGAGGCAATAGCTCAGCTTACAGGTGCACAATGGGCTATAAAAGTCTTCAACACGCAAGGTCCACTGATGATAATCCTTTATGCTCTCTTGATTTTCTTCTTTACCTACTTCTACAGTGTTGTCGTTATAGATCCGAAAGACATGGCTGACAACATAAAGAGATATGGTGGATTCATACCTGGTATCAGGGCGGGAAAACCAACAGAAGACTACATATCATTCGTCGTAAACAGGGTAACATTTCTTGGAGCCATATTCCTTGTTGGTATATCGTTGCTCCCATACTTGATACAAGGCGTTACAGGTGCCAATCTTGGCATTGGTGGTACAAGTGCCCTTATAGCAGTTGGTGTTGCACTTGATATTGCACAGCAGTTGGAGGCACATCTCATCATGAGAAACTACGAAGGATTCGTCAAAAAGGGTAAGATAAGTGGAAGGAAATAATCAACAATTAAATAGAGTATAAGATAAGAGAGAAGAAAGAAGAGGGTGACGTCATGAACCTAATATTCTTAGGGCCTCCAGGTGCAGGAAAGGGTACTTATGCGGACCGATTGATAGAAAAATACGACATTCCCCACATATCAACTGGAGATATATTCAGAGAAGCCATTGCAAACGGTACAACACTCGGTAAACAAGTTGAAGACATAGTAAAATCAGGAAACTTGGTACCGGATGAGCTCACGAATGCACTTGTCGAAGAAAGGCTCAAGGAAAAGGATTGTGAAAATGGGTTCATATTGGATGGATATCCACGTACACTGAACCAAGCTCAAGCACTTGATGCGATGCTCAAAAACATGTGCAAAAAGCTGGATGCGGCTATTTATTTTGAAATCGATGAAGAAACAGTTGTAGACAGGATCTCAACGAGACGTACATGCTCGAATTGCGGGAAAGTCTATAACATAATTTCGTTTCCATCGAAAATAGAAGGCATATGCGACGATTGTGGAGGTAAACTCGTCCAGCGTGACGACGATAGAGAAGAGATCGTGAGAAAGAGGTATCGAATATACATCCAGAACACAGCACCGTTAATCGAATATTATAGAAATCAAAACAAACTTTTTACGTTGGATAGCCGAAAAGGTGTAGAAGAAGTAATGAAAATATTGTTTAATATATTGGGTGGCATTGAGAAATAATGATAAGATTAAAGACAAAAAATGAAATTGAAAAGATGAAAATTGCTGGGCGCGTTGTAGCCATGATACTCCAAGAAGCAGCAAAGTACATGAAAATTGGAGCAAGTGCCTTTGATGTAGAACTATTAGCAGAAAAGATACTCAGCGAAAATGGATGTAAACCTGCATTCAAAGGGTATAATGGCTACCCGTACATAACGAACGTTTCCGTGAACGAAGAAGTCATACATGGATTCCCAATCAAGCAAAAGATTTTCAAGAACGGTGACATCGTTTCGCTAGATGTAGGTGCGATTTACGATGGCTATTACGGTGATGGTGCATACACTTACATAGTTGGGGAAACGGATGAGCGTGGAAAAAAGCTCGTAAGTACAACGCAAGAAGCATTAATGGAAGCAATCAAAATAATAAAGCCAGGCATAAAACTCGGTGATATTTCATATACTGTACAACGGTATGTCGAAGAAAAAGGATTTGGAATAGTCAGAGATTTCGTAGGTCATGGTGTAGGAGCATCTTTGCACGAAGACCCACAAGTACCGAATTATGGAAGGCCTGGAACAGGTGTCACACTGAGAAAGGGAATGACAATTGCGATAGAACCCATGGTTACTGAAGGCGGCTGGCACGTAGAAATA
>DPIB01000097.1 GCA_003522805.1 Fervidobacterium sp.
TGACTACTATTATAGTCATAATATGTAAAACCAGGTTAGGAAATACGAATTGTTTCATAAATGTTACATGTTAGAAATACGATCCTTCTAGAAAAGGTGTAAAATTTGACCGAACGGTCAGTAAAATTATTTAATGGTCTGTTGGACTGATAACTGATTTGGAAAGGCAATTAGGATATTGTTGGTAGATTCTGATATTAATTTAAAGTGAGAAGGAGGAGGGATTTTATGGCAGTGGGCGGAATGAAGGGTATGATTTATCACCAAGCAGGTAAGTTGGTGGCAAATGTTGTAAGAAAAGCGGATACAGAAACGTTTGCAAAGTTGTTGTTCACTGTAAGTGCAGTGAGTAAAGAACCAGCAAAGAGTGGTTTGAAAAAGATTGGTCTCATGGCTCAAGAGGGGCATCCAATGATAAAGAAATGGATGGATGTATTCCAGAAAGCATCTCCGAAAGCAGTTGAGAAGATAATCAACAATCTTATCATAAATGAATTTGCAATTGGTGAGCCCATGAGGCAAAAGAAGATGTATGAGCATCAGGTTGTTCTTCCAAAGCTTGGAGTTATTAGCCCAACATACGCATGTAACCTGAATTGTATAGGTTGTTATGCGGGATTGTATGGGAGAAAGTATGAACTCACCAAAGATGAAGTCAGAAGCGTTATTAAACAAGGAGAAGAACTTGGAATATATTTCTGGATTATAACAGGTGGAGAACCATTCTATTGGCCACACGTAATGGATATATTTGAAGAATTCGACAATCATTACTTCCTTGTCTACTCAAATGGTATATTGATAACCGAGGAAAAGGCTAAGAAGCTTGCAGAACTTGGAAACGTGACTTTAGCGATATCTGTTGAAGGTTTTGAAGCAGAAACAGACTGGAGACGAGGACATGGAGTATTTAAGTCTGTGCAAAATACATGGGAGAGACTCAGAAAATATGGCGTTCCATTTGGTACAAGTATAACTGCAACACGTGTTAATCACGACATTTTAATGAAGAATGAATTCTGGGACTTCTTGGAGCAAAACGGGGTAATATATGCTTGGGTCTTCCAGTTCATGCCGGTAGGTCAGGATCCAATGATGGATTTAGTGCCTACCCCACAACAGAGGTATGAGAGATTCTTCAAAACTGATGAAATGCGGCTTAGTGGTCGATTTGCGTTCGTTGCTGATTTCTGGAACCACGGATTTTTAACACATGGATGCCTTTCTGCTGGTTCCAAGTATTTCCATGTCAATGCAAAGGGTTACGTAGAACCATGTATTTTCCAGCAATTTGCGGTTGATAGTATAAGAGAAAAGAGCTTGCTGGAGATATTTAAATCGCCGTTTTTTGAGGCATATAAAAGGGCTATTCCATTCTCGAACAACTTGTTCAGACCTTGTCCTATCATAGATAACCCAAAAGTGTTCAGAGCAATGATAAAGAACTTCAACGCGATTCCACAACATGAAGGAGCTGAAAAAACTATCACGGAATTGGCTCCTGAACTAGACAAACTTGCAGATGATTGGAAAGAATATGCAGACAAGCTTTGGTACGAATACGGCTATGTTGAAAGATATCCAGTCAATAGGGGCCTATATAATTATGAAACCAGAATGAAGAGGTATAAGGATAAAGAAGAAGCACTCAAAGTTGATAAGAAATTGAACGTATAACGCTTCTTTCCTACTATTGTAGCCCTTGGAGGCGTTCGATTTGAGAAAAGAAGTGAAGGATAATGAAACCAAAACCAAAATAATAAATGCTGCACGAAAACTGTTTTCAGAAAAGGGATTTGACGGCGTTAGTATGGAGGACATTGCGCAGGCTTCTGGCGTGCGCAAGTCCCTTATTTACTACTATTTCCCAAGCAAAGAAGTGCTATTCGAAGAAATTTGGATAAATGTAATAGATGAGCTCGAGAATGACATTTTCTCAGAAATAGAGGGCGAAAGTAATATAACAAGGGTCATCAAAAAGCTTATTAAGAAATACATCGAGTTTGTTATGAACAAGTCGGAGATAAGTAAACTCATAGCTCGTGAAAGAATGAACGTGTTAGACGGAGATAATCAAATGGGAAATGCAAAATTGAAGTACGTTGGGTTGATGAAAAAAATCGAAAACGTCTTTGAAAAGGGCAAGCAAGAAGATGTATTGAACGATATAGAACCTTCTGCAGCAACAGAGATGATATCGGCTGTAGACTCTATACATAAGAAAAGCGTGTTGAAAAACATCGAAGAGTTTCTTATGAGAGTCATATTAAAGGAAAAGGTAGAACATTAATAGAGATAGAGAAATCAGCTGTAAGAGGTGATATTGTGTCTAACCTAAAGAAGAATGCTCTTTATTTTGTTGTAATAATGGGAGTTGTCAGCCTTTTCAGTGACCTGACGTATGAAGGTGCTAGAAGTTTAGTAGGCCCTTATTTAGGACTTTTAGGCGCATCAGCATTTGTCATTAGTACTGTCGCAGGATTGGGTGAACTCATTGGTTATACTCTTAGATATTTTTTTGGACGCTTGGTAGATAAAACGAAAAAGTATTGGCTGTTTGCAATAATCGGCTACGTAGTGAATCTTTTAGTTATTCCAACATTGGCACTAACAAAACACTGGCAAACTGCCGCTCTCTTGGTTATATTAGAACGTGTTGGTAAATCTATCAGAAAACCCGCAAAGGATACTATTACTTCATTTGCAGGTGGTCAGCTCGGTTACGGAACTACGTTTGCCTTAGAAGAGTTACTAGATCAGATTGGTGCAACAATTGGACCGCTTTTTATGAGCATATCTGTGGCTAATAATATATCATCAGGTAATCTAACAGCGTACAGAAAATCTTTTGCATTGTTGATTTTTCCAGCATTGATTACGTTAGGCCTTTTACTCATCACTAGAGCATTAGTACCAAATCCAGAGAAATTTGATGAGAAGAGAGAGGAAAAAGGTGTTGTTAAGTTCGATAAAATGTTTTACCTTTACATAACTGCAATTGGTCTTATTGCTTTTGGATTTGCTGATTTTGCATTGATCAGTTATCATGCACAAAAGAATGCGCTTTTAAGTCCTGCATTGATTCCAATAGCATATATGGTTGCAATGATTGTCGATGCATTCTCTGCTTTGATCTTTGGCAGATTGTTTGACAGAAAAGGTTTTCTAGCTTTATCTCTGTCTACATTCATTACAGCATTTTATTCGATTTTTGCATTTGGCAATAGCCAGTCTGCAATCATACTTGGTGCGGTACTTTGGGGCATAGGCATGGGAGCGCAAGAGTCTATCCTAAAAGCTGCAATTGGAAAATTGGTCGATAAACAGATAAGAGCTACTGCTTATGGATTTTTCAATGCCATATTTGGTATCGCATGGTTTGCTGGAAGTGCTTTAATTGGACTACTTTACTCAGTTAATCTCCATGTCTTGATGATTGTATCTATTATCTCAGAGCTCTGTGCAGTCGTCATTCTGACTAGAATAAACTACTTAGTCAAGGCAAATGAAAAGAAGAATTGACTACTAATTAGTTTTATAATACAACAAATCAAGGGGTGTATACACCCCTTG
>DPIB01000065.1 GCA_003522805.1 Fervidobacterium sp.
TCTAGTGGTGGTGTAGAAGGATTCTATCAACTTGTGTACTCCACGATATACGGAGGAAAGGCTTCTATGAGCGGAATAGTTGTATACAGGTTCGTCACGTATTATCTAATAGTTTTCCTTGGAACTGTATTAGTGTGGCGATTTGCCAGATTCAGAAAGGAGATCGAGGCAGTTGAATCCACAGAAAAATCTTCAGAAATTACAGAATCAACAGGACCTGGAGAAAAATCCACAAAAGAACATGTGGATGATCATAAGTGATTCCCACGACTGTATCCCAAATGTGAAGAAGTTGATCGAAAAGGCTTCAGAAAAAGGTGTAACGAGGATCTTTCACCTTGGAGATATTGTTTCTCCATTTATGGCACCATATTTCATTGAGAATGGTATAAACTTCTTTGGAGTATTTGGGAACAACGATGGTGAGAAACTCTTTTTAGCACAGAAGTTCCATAACAAGATTCACAACGGGCCGTTTGAACTTACTATCGATGGAATGAAACTCTTTCTCATGCATGAACCGTATGCTCTACTGCCTGCTGTAAGATCTCAGCTTTACGATTTTGTGTTATACGGTCACACGCACAAGCTTGACATACAGCAAGATGGGAAGACACTTATAATCAATCCTGGTGAATCTTGCGGTTACCTTACCGGCCGTGCGACAGCTGTCATACTGGACTCAAACACAAAAGAGTATGAAATCGTCGAAGCCTGATTCCGAACAGACGTCTCTCACGTCCACAAAATCTTTGAATTTTGTCAGAACTTGCATCGAAAATGCCCTGGACTTGTTGACAACTACGAATTGCACAGTTTGCGGGAATGAAAGTTTTGGGAGACGCTTATGCCCAGATTGTGAGACTTTTCTAAATACCACTCCTGCAGTATCGACCAAGACTGTTAACAATTATGAGGTTCATTACTTCGGCTTTTACGAGGAAAAGCTCAGAGATTTTATCCTGGCCTACAAATATCATAACCATCACTCGCTTTGCAAGGAACTAGCAAAACTGACACACAATGTGATAATTGCTCACAGAATATCGTTTGATATTATTTCTTATGTACCCGCCACAAAAAGCGCAAAGAAAAAACGAGGATATGATCATATTGAGCTTATCGTAAAGCAGTTATCGAAGATGACTGAGAAACCCTGGATCAAATCCATGGATGCGGTGAGGGAAACTGATCAACTGCAAACAGCAGATAGGAAAGAGTCGGTGAAGGGCAAATTCGCAATGATAGATAGTGCTTCAGAAATGATAGTGAACAAGGAAGTGTTGCTTATAGACGACGTATTGACAACAGGAAATACAATGTCCGAAGCTTCAAGAATCTTGAAAATGGCCCAACCTACCGAAATCATAAGATTGGTCATCGCTATCAAGAAATGAAAAAGAAGATATTTCCCGAAAAATAGTCATTAATATCAAAAAACAGCGTGGCTTTATCCGTTTTTTGAGATTAGACCTGTATATAGAAAGAGGATTTTTTAGATAATTGTGATATAATAATAGGCTAGGCTCTTGCTAGAATGTATCAGATTTCCAACACAACATGGGGAGGTGCAGATGTATGAAGAAGGTCTTGTTAGTAGTATTATTAGTTGTATCTGTAAGTTTCTTTGCGGCAACAAAAGTTGTTTTTTGGCATGCTATGGGCGGGGAACAGGGGACTACACTTGACAACATAGTGAAGGCGTTCAATGAATCTCATCCTGATATCGTTGTTGAGGCTGTTTATATTGGTAACTACAACGCATTACAACAAAAACTCCTTGCGGGTGCCCAAGCGGGACAGCTCCCGACGATATCTCAAGCATATTCAAATTGGACAGCGAAACTACTCCAAAGTAACATCGTACAATCGCTGAACAAGTACATGGATGATCCAAAGATTGGTATAACAAAGGCAGAATGGGAAGATGTGTTCAAGGCATTTAGAGAAAACTGCACGTGGGGTAATACTGTATATGCGGTTCCATTCAATAAAAGTCTCTACATACTTTACTACAACGCAACTGCTCTTTCAGCTGCTGGTGTAAGCGTACCGAAAACTATAAACGAACTGCTTTATGCTTCAAAAACTCTTACGAGAGACAAGAACAAAGATGGCAAACCAGATGTGTACGGTTATGCTTTCAGAACAACAGTTGACACATTCCAGATCTTTCTAATGATGCGTGGTGGAGATATAGTCAAGAAAGATAAAACTGGAAAATACGTTTCAGCGATTGATTCCAAAGAAACAAGGGATGTTATGAGTTTCTTCAAAAAACTACTCGATGATAACGCAGCATTTGCACAAGGTGGATATCTGAACGATATATTTGGCCAAGGAACAATCCTCATGTACATTGATACAATAGCTGGCAGAACGTATGCTGAGCAATCATCGAAAGGAAAGTTCACTTGGGGTTGGGCACCAGTGCCGGTCTGGAAGACAAGGAATGTACCATTTGCGGGAACAGATGTTATAATGTTCACATCTGCAAAGGAAGAAGAAAAGAGAGCTGCGTGGGAATTCATGAAATATTTGATTTCTCCAGAAGTAACGGCATATTGGGCAATAAATACAGGATATCTACCAGTCAGACAAGCTGCTCTCCAAACAACAATCTGGAAACAGGCTGCAAAATCTGATCCACTGCTTGAAATACCACTACAGCAAATTGATAACGCAAAGATAGATCCACAGATCAGTGTTTGGACAGAAATTAGAAACGTTGTTAGCACGATGTTCAACGACTACATCAACGGAAAAGTTGATATGGAATCGGCAATAAAGAAAGCAGACACAGAAATAAAGAAATACCTTGCTGAAGAGTATAAATAACAGATCATAGTGCATCACGCGTTATACGTTGTTATGCAGAAATGAAGGAAAGCCCTCTCGGTATTTGTGAGAGGGCTTTCCTAATGCCATGTTTTTTGTCCTTGAAAGTTAATTACAAACTACCTGGGAAATGACAAGCAACTATATGATCTGGACTTACTTCCCTCAATAATGGTACTTCCTTTGAACAGATTGGTTTGGCAACTGGACACCTGGGATGAAATGGACATCCACTTGGTGGATTAACAGGACTAGGCACATCCCCTTGTAGGATAATCCTCTGCTTCTTAAATTCAGGATTCGGTACTGGAATAGCACTCATCAATGCTTTAGTGTATGGATGCAATGGTGTTTCAAACAATTCTTCTTTTGGCGATGTTTCAACGACCTTGCCAAGATACATAACGACAACTCTGCTTGATATATACTTGATGAGTGATAGGTCGTGAGAAATGAACAAATAAGTCAAATTGTGTTCCTTCTGTAGGTCCATCATAAGATTTATAACCTGAGATCTGATTGAAACGTCTAAAGCTGCAACTGCTTCATCAGCGATGATAAGTTTAGGATTCATGAGTAGTGCCCTAGCAATTCCAATTCTCTGTCTCTGACCACCTGAAAATTCATGAGGGAATCTGTACATATGCGTTGTATGTATACCTACTTCCTCAAGTCCCTTTCCAACAGCCTCAATTGCTTGCGACTTTTCAATGATCTTGTGTGCCAACGGGCCTTCGGCAAGAATATTCTTAACACGCATTCTTGGATCCAATGAACTATATGGGTCTTGAAAAACGATTTGAATATTCCGCCTAAAAGATAATCTTTTATTTTCCAAATCTCCAACCAAATAATCTAAAAGACCATTCTCACCATTCTTTTTGAATATATCATAATACTTTATATCCAAATCATCTTGAGGTGTGAAATCGTCCTTTTGGAATCTGTTTATATAGGTACTTCTAACATACTTCTTTGCTTTTCGCATTGGCAAAAAGTAGTGTGTTGTATCCTCGCCGTTCACAATTATTCTTCCAGATGTTGGTTCATACAATCTAAGTAATGCCATGCCAACTGTAGTCTTTCCACAACCAGATTCTCCAACTAGACCTACAGTTTCGCCTTCGTAGACCTCAAAACTGACACCGTCAACTGCCTTGACCCATGCGACTGTTCTCTTAAAAACCCCTGCCTTTATTGGGAAGTACTTTACCAAATTATCAACTCGAAGGAGGACATTTTCCCCTTCATTCGTATTCTGAGCATTGTTTGTGGCTACTGTTTTGTTATTTGTCATGCTCCTTCACCAGCCTTAGACAGTTTTTGTGCCTCTTCGACTTTTTGATGGAAGAAGCATCTCACCATATGTCCTGGTTCGATCTCTACAAGCGGTGGCATCTCAACGGAGCATTTCTCTTCCCCAAACTCACATCTGTTGCTGAATCTACAACCTGCAGGGAAATGTAACGGATCAGGAACCATTCCAGGTATGCTGTACAACCTTTCCTGCTCTATATCTAACCTTGGTATAGAATTGAGTAGCCCCCAAGTATACGGATGTTTCGGCTTCTTAAATGTGGTCTGGACATCTGAAGTTTCCATAACCTTACCGCCATACATAACAACAACCCTATCAGCATTTTCAGCTATAACACCAACGTCGTGAGTGATAAGAATGATCGCCATTCCGTATTCTCTCTGAAGTTCCTTCATCAATTCGAGTATCTGCGCTTGAATTGTAACATCTAGTGCTGTTGTTGGTTCATCTGCGATCAACAACTTTGGTCTGCAAGAAAGTGCCATGGCTATCATAGCTCTTTGCCTCATACCGCCAGATAATTCATGTGGATACTCATCGATTCTCTTTTCAGGTTCAGGTATGCCAACCTTGTTCAGCATATCGATTGCCATCTGACGTGCAGCCTTTTTGTCCACATCTCTATGAAGCAGAATTGCTTCCATTATCTGATCACCAATTGTGAAAACAGGGTTAAGTGCAACCATTGGTTCTTGGAATATCATGGCTATATCATTTCCCCTAATTCTTCTCATTTCATCTTCGCTAAGTTCTAATAGGCTCTTGCCATTGAATATTATTTCGCTACCCTCTTCTATTTTCCCTTTTGGGTCAAGCAACCTTAAAACTGCAAGAGATGACACGCTCTTGCCACTTCCGGATTCCCCAACTATGCCGAGAGTCTCTCCTTCATAGACTTCAAAATCGACGCCATCAACAGCCTTGACGACCCCATCTTCTGTATAAAAATAAGTTCTTAGATTCCTAACTATTAACAAAGGGTTCTTTTCCAAATTGTCCACCTCCATTACTCCAACATCACTTCAGCCTTGGGTCG
>DPIB01000067.1 GCA_003522805.1 Fervidobacterium sp.
AACCAGTACTCCTGTGGGAATCCGAGAGAGCTGCAAGTTTCGATGTCTACTTTGGTACAGCACCAGATGACCTACAACTTATAGCAACGGTCGATGAGCCAGTTCTTGAACTCCCAACACTCGAACTTGGCACAGTCTACTATTGGAGGGTCGTAGCCAAGAATGCCTACGGGGAGACAGAAGGACCGATTTGGATCTTCACAACAGGTGATATCCCAACCAAACCGATACTTATCGAACCAGTTGGTGAAAAGATATGGATTCAGCCTACGTTCAAATGGCAATCTGAAGATGCTGAAGAATACGAACTCTATCTGGGAGAACAATACGAGAGCTTAGAGCTTATTGCGACACCAATAGAAGCAGAATACGAACTTCCTTATACGCTGGAAATGGATACGACCCACTTCTGGAAGGTAGTTGCAAAGAACATGTTTGGCAGTATCGAGAGCGATGTGGAGATGTTCCAGATAGGCAAAGCTCCAGAGGTGATAGGCGTCATAAATCCATTGGATGGTGAAGAGGATGTATGGAAGTCGCCAGAGCTAAAGTGGGAATTTGAATGTGCCGATGTCTTTGACGTCTATATGGGCAAATCACCAGATGAATTAGAAATCATTGCTGAAAATATTGCAACGAATGAGCTAACAGTTGAAGAGCTTGAACTTGGTACAACATACTATTGGAAAGTTGTCGGCAGGAACAGATTTGGAGAAACTGAAGGCCCAATTTGGAAATTCACAGTCGGTAATGTGCCAGCAGTACCATTCAATCCAGAACCAGTTGACGGTGCTGTAGATCAGTTCAATTCACTTGTGATGAGATGGGAAAGTGCAAAGGCAGATAGCTACGATCTCTACATAGGTTTCTCAGAGGACAAGGTTGAAATCTTTGCATCTGATATGGAAGAAAGTGCCATAGAAATGTATGATTTGTTGTTTGGTACAACATATTTCTGGAAAGTTGTCGCGAAGAATAGATTTGGCAGTAGTGAAGGCCCGATTTGGAGATTTACAACTGGACAAATCCCAGAAAAACCACAGGCTGTTTATCCAAAGAATGGTGATACTGAAGTTCCAGTCGACGTAACACTCAAATGGGTAAGTGAAAGGGCTGAAGAATACGATCTATACTTCGGAACAACCAAGGTGCAATTGCTTGAAACACTTACTAATAGTGAGTACATATTACCTCGTTTACACTTTGGCACGATTTACAACTGGAAAGTTGTTGCAAGAAACATTTTTGGCGAGATCGAAAGTGATACATTTACATTTAGAACGAAACTTCCAACAGTCCAGCAGCAAAGTGTCATGGGTGGAGAAAAGGTAGATACTGGTAAGAAATTGATAAAAACCTCCGATGGCGGATACATACTCATTGGTAATACCCAGTCGAGTGAACTTCCTGGTTTCATGGGAGAGTCCGATATCATCGTTGCAAAACTCGATAAAGATCTGAACACCCAATGGATCAAATTGCTGGGCGGAAAAGGATGGGACGAAGCAGCAGATATAAAAGAAACAAGTGATGGATACATCGTACTTGGTTATACACTCTCAACAGATGTAAATGGCCAAGTCAACAAGGGTGGTTGGGATTACTTACTGGCCAAACTTGATAAGAGTGGAAATCAACAATGGGTAAAGCTTTACGGTGGTAGTGGCCATGATATATCTACGAAAGTCATTGTAACGAGCGAAGGTGACTATCTCGTAGTAGGTTCAACTAACTCCGTAAATGGTGACACGGGTGGAAATATCGGTACTTGGGACACGTGGTTATTGAAGGTTGGTACAGATGGCAAGATATTGGCAAGCCGTGTATTCGGTGGACTTGACAGAGAAAAAGGTATGGACATACTCGAAGTAGAAGATGGTTACGTAGTAGCAAGTATCACCAATTCTATCGAAGGTCAAGTACCGTACAACCACGGTGAGTCCGACATTTGGCTCATAAAACTCAGCAAGGATCTCAACAACTTCGTGTTCAACAAGGCATTTGGTGGTACAGACCAAGATGAAGTATCGAAGATCATGAAAACATCTGATGGAAACTTCTTGATAATAGGTTACACAACATCCGTCGATGGCGATGTTCAGAAAAACCATGGTTATTGGGACTTCTGGGTAATCAAGGTAGATCCGAATGGTAACATCATATGGCAGAAGACATATGGTGGGGAAGAAGAAGACGTGGCATACTCTGCAGTTGAATTCCCAGATGGTGGTTATGCAATCGTTGGACACACACTTTCAAAGAATACAATTAACGGATTCAAGGGTGCTGTTGACATTTGGATAGTGGATATCGATGAAGAAGGTAACGTCAGATGGGAAAAGACATATGGTGGAACACTCGCAGACTATGCATACGATGTACTCATAGATGAGGATGGCTCGCTTGTTATCATTGGTAGTTCGTTCTCAAAGAATCAAGACTTAGGAAAGAACATCGGTGGTAGCGATATTTGGATATTCAAAATCAAATAACTGAATAGCTCAATGAAATAAGAAACATTGAATGAAAAGGTGGTCGGTTTATCCGACCACCTTTTTATTTCGCAATGTGTAAAATCCACCCAAGTGAACGTTGTTGAGTTTTGCTATCTTTTCAAACTTTCTTAAATCTTCTTCCCAAAAAAGGCTGGATTGGAAACCATCCAAGTATTTCAATTGTTGTAGAGAAACACCTATCTTCACAACTGAACCTGACAAATAAAGCTTCCTATACATCTGCTCTGTTATCTTCGAGAGCAAGATATAATCATTGCAAAGACTGCCAACACTTTTGGAAGTAGAAAAGAAATTACCATTCGACAATTTTAGATAGGTAGAGATATATTTAGTGCCCATCTTGTACCTTACAAGCTTTGCATACAAACCAAATAGAAGGTATTTGCCTATTTCAACAATTTCATTAAATGAGTTTATCGACCTATCGAGTGTTAATATGTGTCCCATGCTTTTTGGTAATTCAATTTTGAAAAATTCAGATTCCGTGTACGTTTTCAAAATAGACATCTTCAATATATCCAGTGTTTCACAATCTTTCGAATGCAAAAGTTCCCATAAAGTTTGAACACCAAGTTCATCGAGTAATTTTTTTGAACTTTTACCAATACCTAAAACCTTAGATATATCAACGCTTTTTGAAAACGAATCGATGTCATCAACTACCAAAAAGCCATCCGGTTTTGAGACCTCACAAGCAGTCTTTGCGATGTGTGGATTGCATCCAACACCTATTGTACATTTCAACAACAGCTTCTCATATATCTCGTCTTTAAGCATCTCAAGCCTTTTTATGGGCGAATCTACGCTGTCAAGTGCAATGTAGAACTCATCTATACTTGCTTCTTTGTAGACTGGAAAGTACTTTTCTATAATCTGAGCAATCTTGAGTGTTGTTAATTCGTAATATGGGAAATCCGCCTTGAGAAATATAATTTTAGGGCATAACATCCTTGCTTCCTTGATGTTCATACCTGTTTTTATTCCATAACTTCTCGCTAAATAATTTGCACTTGTAATCACAGTCTTTTCACCTATACCAATTACCGCAATTGGTCTATTCCTCAAAACTGGGTTCTTTGCGCATTCTATCGATGCAAAATACGAATCCATATCCAAAAGCGCAATTAATTTGTACACTCCCATAACAATTCCTCCATTTTATTCATCATAGTATACCAAAATATACAGTATACTATAGTATAACACAAAATCATACATATAAGTCAAGTGATGAAAAAACACGGTTGTTAATCGTGGAGTGAAGTTTTCTTGAACTTTTCCATAAAAATCAAACGAATAAACTGTTTGTGATAGAATATAATAGGTGCTAGATAGATATCGAATAGAAAATAGAACAATTGTAGTTGTGACTATAATATTGAGAGGAAGTGAATCCAGTGAAGTATGGGCTTCTGGGGTTTGGATTGAGCAATAAATATGCTGCAAAGTTCCTTAAGAATATAGGCGATGAGATATTCGTTAGCGAGAGTGGTAAACTCTCAGTTGAAGACAAGGTTTTTTTAGAAGAGAGCGGTATAGAATATGAAGAAGGCATAAACTCCGAGAAGGTCTTGGGATGTGATGTTATACTCACAAGTCCCAGTGTACCGTATGATCATCCGATACTACTGAAGGCACAGAAAATGGGTAAACATATCGATACCGAGATAACCTATTTCATGAAATACCTCGACTGGAAGCCCAAGGTAATCGCGGTTACTGGTTCTGTGGGAAAGAGTACCACTGTTTCCATGATAAACCATCTCATATCGAAATCTGCAACATCCCAACTTTCTGGAAATATCGGCATACCTATTGCGCAGGTTCTGCTCGAAGGTAAGAAACCAGAATACATAGTTATGGAAATAAGCAGTTTTCAATTGTATTGGACCCCATTTTTCAAGCCCAATGTTTCCGTCATAACAAACATATACCCAAATCATTTAGATTGGCACCCAAATATGGAGCACTATATAGATGCAAAGTTCAAGATAGCGAAATTCCAAGATAATGACGACCATTTTATCTATAATCCAAAGGACATGGAAGTTTTCAAGAGACTATCGCTTGTAAGGGCGAAGAGGATACCTTTTACAGTCGATTTCAAGATTGAAGATGTGCCATCGCACATCCGTACAAAGCAGAATACAGAGAACATAGCAGTTGCGAAGACTGTTTTGAAGGTACTCGGACTACCATTCAGTATGGACATGTTGGACGACTTTGTACCGCTTCCCCATAGAATGGAGTACTGTGGGACGGTAAATGGTGTGGGTTATTACAACGATTCAAAGGCAACTAATGCAGCTGCCGTTTTGAAGGCACTTGAAAACTTTGAGAGTAACCTCGTGTTGATCATAGCTGGAAAGGGCAAGAACGAAGATTACACACAGCTTGCTGATGCGATAAAGAAAAAATGCAGATATGTCGCCATCGTAGGGCCAATTGCCGATGCGATAGAACCTTATTTCAAAGAGAGGAACATCACTTACAAAAGATACAAGAATTTAGAAGAAGCAGTTTCTGAAATTTCAAAAATCACTCAACCAGGTGATAACGTGCTTTTGGGTCCTGCTGGTTCGAGTTACGATGCGTACAAGAACTTTGAAGAAAGAGGGAATCGTTTCAAAAAGCTTGTAAGTGAAATTGCAGGGAGCAATGATACAAGGGAGGCTAGCAAATGATAGGTTATGAGATATTCATACGTTCGTTTGCTGATTCAAACGAGGATGGTATAGGAGATTTCAAGGGTATTGCAAATAGTGTTGAATACTTCAAAAGGATCGGTGTAGACTTGATCTGGCTGACTCCTCATTTCAAATCACCAAGTTATCATGGATATGATATAATCGATTATTTTGATACGAATTCTTCGTTTGGTACTGTTCAAGATTTTAAGAACATGATAGATACACTCCATGAAAATGGAATAAAATTGGTCATAGATTTACCGCTAAATCATGTTTCTGATAGACATCCATGGTTCAAAGCTGCGATGAGAGGCGAGAAACCTTACGAAGATTATTTCTTATGGGCGCAACCTTACTTCAATCTAAAAGAGAAAAGACATTGGGACGAGGAACTCATCTGGCACGAGAGAAATGGCAAAACGTACTACGGGGTTTTCGGGGGTTCTTCGCCAGACTTGAATTACGACAATCCCGAGGTAGTTCAAAAATCGCTTGAGATTATAGAGTTCTGGTTGAATTTAGGTGTCGACGGATTCAGGTTCGATGCAGCAAAGCATGTATATGATTACGATATTAAAGAAGGAAGATTTAGATACGATCACGATAAGAATGTAAATTATTGGAATTTAGTCATGGAAAAGGCAGGAGAGATCAAGAAAGCAAAGGGCGAGGATGTGTTTGCAGTTACCGAAGTTTGGGATAATCCCGAAGTAGTTGACAGATATGCCAACGCTATAGGTTGTTCGTTTAATTTCTATTTCACTGAAGCAATTCGCGAATCTATGCAACATGGTGGTGTCTACAAGATCGTTGATTGCTTTCAAAGGACGCTTGGTAGGAAGTCGTACAAACCGAGCAATTTTACTGGAAATCATGACATGAATAGATTAGCAAGTATCATTACAAAGGAAGATGAAAGAAAGGTTTTCTTTGCCTTACTGATGACATCGCCGGGTGTACCATTCATATACTACGGAGATGAGCTTGGAATGAGAGGTGTATACGATTCGACATTTACTGAAGATGTCATAGAACCATTCCCGTGGTATGCCTCACTTTCCGGTGAAGGTCAGGCCTTCTGGAAGGCAGTACGATTCAATAGGGCATTCACAGGTGCCTCCGTTGAAGAACAGTTGAGTAGAGATGATAGCTTGCTCAAAGAAGTTGTGAACTGGTCAACGTTTAGAAAGGCAAACGAATGGCTCACAGATGCTTGGGTAGAAAACATCACACATAATACATTTACCACTGCCTACACCGTGACAGATGGAAGCAACGGCATGCGAGTCTATGTGAACATATCGGGACATGGAGAGATGATTGAAGGAATAAACTTGAAGCCTTATGAAGTTAAATTGCTTTAATAAGTTAAGGGGACGATTTATCATAATCATTAGAGTGGAGGTGTTGATATGTATATCGAAATCATCGATGTAAAAGCAAGAGAAGTGCTTGATTCCCGTGGAAATCCTACAGTTGAAGTTGAAGTATTCCTTGAAGATGGTTCAAAAGCTAGTGCTATCGTTCCAAGTGGTGCATCAACAGGTAAGTTTGAAGCACTGGAGCTCAGAGATGGTGACAAGAAGAGATACTTGGGAAAAGGTGTAGAGAAGGCTGTTAAGCATGTAAACGAAGACATAGCACCCCGTATCGTTGGACTAAATGCATTTGATCAGATGTATGTCGATGAGGTACTACTTGAACTTGATGGAACAGATAACAAATCGAAGTTAGGTGCAAATTCAATACTCGGTACATCCATGGCGGTTGCAAAAGCTGCAGCAAATTGTCTCGATCTCCCGCTTTACAAGTACCTTGGCGGGGTGAATGCAAAGGTCTTGCCAGTTCCATTTATGAATGTTATAAACGGTGGGGCCCATGCAGACAACAGTCTTGATATCCAGGAATTCATGCTCGTCCCAGCTGGTGCACCGACATTTAAGGAAGCACTCCGATATGGGGCGGAAGTATTTCACACATTGAAGAAGATACTCAAAGATGCAGGACATGTCACAGCAGTTGGTGACGAAGGTGGATTTGCTCCAAATCTGAAATCAAACGAAGAAGCAATACAAGTCCTAA
>DPIB01000132.1 GCA_003522805.1 Fervidobacterium sp.
ATTCTTTTGAACCAAGCTGGATATCTTGAATAGAAAGAAACACAGGATGTCCTCCTTCTTCTGCAAATGCAGTTTCAAAGGCTAGACGAGTCCTTGTTGATCTTTTTTCGAAGATGAGAGCCAGTGTTTTTCCAACAAATCTTTGGTGCCTGATTCCGGACCTAGTCTCTGCCTTAACTTGCTTTGCAATATCGAGAAGATACCTGATTTCCTCAGGTGTGTTATCCATAAGTGATAACAATGACCGCCCCTTCATGTTTACTGCCATGTTCATACCTCCCTGAAAATATTATGTGGAAACGATTTAGCCTCCTCTCGATCCCATTAATGAAATGGGTAATGAAATGGGTTTTTCGACAGTGTTCGGCAATAAAAATATACCTGTTATTTTGACAAAATACAAATCAAACAGGTATGAGCATACTTGCGCATTTGCGAATATTAGAACGTATACCCCACTGAAAACTCTATACCCTCGTACTTTGTGCTATCTATAAGGTATAACGAATATATTCCAGTATTTAAGAGTAAATTTCCAAAATAGTACTTTGCACCAACTCTCGCAATACTGGTTATATTCTCGAAACCGAAATTATTTATTGGTACAATCATTCCCCCTGTACCATAAAGTGAGATTGTCCCGATGCTTAGTTTGATGTCGTATTTTGCAGTTCCACCGATCATTCCCAGGTATAGTTGCGAAAAATCTGAAATAAACATTACAGATATCCCACTGGTCGTATTTGGGGCATTTTGTCTGACACCGAACGTGTTGAATTCAAACGCATAAAACATTTGATTTGAAAAAGAGTAGAGAATTCCACCGTTCAGTTCAAAAGAAAAAACTGTTGATATTGCAAGGATGAGAAAGAGAATTAAAAACGCTTTTTTCACCTTAAGAGTCCCCCTTTCTAAGTTATTTTTCCAGTTCTTTTACGATATCTTCTAATCTGTCTTCATCGATATATGATCTCAAATACACTCTATTACCGACAGTAATTTTTAAAGGAGCTTTAGTCAGCATAGGTATATCATGTCCCCTTAAACTGTAAGTGCCAAGTCCATAGTAAAGCTTTGCGAGTGAAGATTCTGTGATATTGGACTCTGGTCTCATCGAAGAGACTTGTGAACCCAAAACAAAGTAATCCGTAAATTTGAGTCCTCTTCTTCCGTAGTTTACAATAAAATCGTCCATACTATTAACCCCTGTTTTCTTGAAAAATTCCTCCCTTTGTGGTAGAAAATAAACAAAATCTGGTTTCAGTCCTATCAATTCCGCAAATAGAATTGAAAAATCTCTTGGATTTGACGTTCCAACTTCGAGATTTTTTGAGTAAATGTAAGTCGTATTAGGTATATCTATAAGCTCAACGGTTCTATTTCTTCCGTTTACGATGATTATCTTGTTATTTTTACTCAAGAAAGCATCATTATCTTGTAAATTACTTTTCTCAACGTAGAAATAATAGAAAGAGATCTTATCGAGGGAGAACTCTTCCGAGTTCCTGACTATGAATACTTTTGATCCAACAAACATCCCAACAACTGCGAGTAATATGAGAATAGAAATAACAATTGGTTTACCTAAATTCCTTTCCTTTTTTTGCTTCTTTCCAACGTATGAGTGCTTTGCCTTCATATCTTCTCTCCTTCCATTAGCTTGTTCCAGGTATTCACCGTCTCTGGTAACAGATACAGGTTATGATTGACTGCGTAATCAATTTTATTCCTAATTACTTCTACATAGGCGATATCTAGGTCATAGAATGCGATCTCTCTAAGTTGATTGACTTTATCATAGACCCTTGTAAGTTCTAGAGAGTCTGCTAGTACAAGAGCTTTGCCTAATGCCCCAAAATCAGGATGCCCAGATGTATGGTACGCAACTCCAAGCAATATATCCTCATCTTCTATTCCAAATCTTCTTTTAAGGTATGCTGAAGAAACTAATCCGTGAATCAGTATTGGTCTTTTTGCAAAAAGTTCCGAAATCTCAATTCCGTAACAATTTGCCATTTTCGATAATTTGTTACTGGGAGTATCTCTAAACAGATCATGAGCCAAAGCCATAACAGCAAGTTTATCTTCACTAAGTGCGTATCTTTTCGCCAAGCGTTTACAGAAGTCCAAAACACCGTAAACGTGTGATTTTCGCTCTTCAAGAACAAGCAAATTAATGTGCTTTTCTAATTCATTTGCAATCTCCATATAATCAATCTGCATCCTTATCTAGCCTCCATAATCTGTGGATAAGAGCTAGAAGTGATGAAAATCATATTCAAATTTCTCCACAGTATAAAGTAATTCAAGGTGTTGCTCTATGTTGTTTATTTTGGTTTCACAGTCGCTTTCATTAATTGTAGCAAAAGCAACACCTATCATCACATAATCTTTGGAATCTTGTTTTCCACATTCGATTGCAGATACTTCAAACCTTTTTTTGAGTTCGTTGGTTAATCTTTTTACTATACTTCGCTTTTCTTTTAGCGAGGTAATACCGAATAGTTTTATAATCACAGTCCCGTATCCTACAACCATACATTTACCTCAAGTATACTAAACACAGTAAAAGTACTGCCTATAATTCCTCGATTACTATGTTCTCATTTGTGTATATACATATCTCGCTTGCTATCTTCATAGATTCTTCTGCTATCTTTCTTGCATCAAAATCTGTGTTTCTTAACAACGCTCGTGCTGCTGCCAAAGCATATGCCCCTCCAGAACCAATTGCCGCAATATTTTCATCAGGCTGAACAACTTCGCCCGTGCCAGAAAGAATAAGCAGATGTTCCTTGTCTGCAACGATAAGCATTGCTTCAAGTCTTCTAAGAGCACGGTCTAATCTCCAATCTTTAGCTAATTCGACGGATGCCTTCATTAAATTCCCATTCCATTCTCTGTATTTATTCTCGAATCGCTCGAGCAATGTCATTGCATCAGCAACAGACCCAGCAAAACCAGCTAATACTTGCCCGTCACCCACTTTCCTTACCTTTCGAGCATTGCCTTTCATCACAGTCTCACCATACGTTACCTGTCCGTCACCAGCTATGACTACCTTTCCATCTTTCTTCACCGCAAGTATCGTTGTTGAACGCCACGCCCTTTTTCCCTCTTCATCGTGAAATTCGTACATCTTATCACCTCGCTCAAAACGGCAGAATCCATTCTCATGGAAAATAATATACCGTTCAATTTTGTTGTACTATACTTACCACTACTTGCCACGTCCTCTGTTCCACGCTCTTCGTTGCCCTTTGATTTGAATAGTAGATAATTCATCAAAATAGAACACAAGAAACTCCACCTTCTACAATGTGGAGAGGAATGTGCCCTCCCATCCTTTCGAAATCACATAGACCACAATAAACCATAGATGGTAATCCTCCTTAGTGGAGTTAAGTGCTCATCCCCAATGTTAGACAGGCTTGTTATGTATTATAGGTTACTATCCCTACCTCTCAGGACTGTTTAGACCCATACGACAGAATCTACGCTTAGAACTTGAGCAGTAGTCGAAGGTGTCATGACCTGTCTAACGTAGCCTGATGGCCTTACGACCTTGGTTGAGGGTAGTCAACTAAGGTTTTGACAAGCCTCCACCTCTATTGGCGGTAGGTAGTTGACTCCTTAGAAACAGCCTTTTTTATCCTGTTCATTATCGAAAAGAATATACCATATTCTGGGAATTTTTCAATCACTGCCTCCTTATACTGGCTCTTATCGAGATAACGGAGACTTCTATAAAGATTCTGCGCAACTGTGTATGGTTTCTCAAATTCGCCGATGATATAAACATTACTAGCATTCTGGAGAAACTTCTCCTTTGTTTCCCTAGTACACAATATTAAGACGTCCTTATCAATGAATTTCACAAGCTCAGAAGCTTCAGCTAGGTGTAAACTCTTATCTGGTGCATAATGACGGTATTTCATTCCTGGAGCTTGGGGTTTTTCATCGTATTCTCCTTGATAATACTCAACACTCCCAAACACTGCCCTCAATTCTTCTATCGTTATAGGCCCCGGCCTTAGCACCAGTGGAATGGGTTTAGTAAGATCTACGATCGTCGATTCAATTCCAAAAGCACTCTCTCCAGCGTCAATTATGCATTCTATACGATATCTCAAATCTTCAATTACGGTGGCTGCATCCGTGGGGCTAGGTTTACCAGAAATATTAGCACTTGGTGCCGCGATGGGGCCTGAGCAACTTGCCAATCTCTGAGCAACTGGGTGGGCAGGTATCCTTACACCTACGGTATTCAACCCTGCAGTTACATCGTATGGAATGCTCTTTTTTTTTCTAAGGACAAATGTTATGGGCCCTGGGGTTATTCTCTCGACTATATCTATGTACTTCTCGTCTATGTACGCAATTTCTTCGATCCTTTTCGCGGAGTCGATATGAACAATCAAAGGATTATCTGCAGGTCGGCCCTTCACTTGGAATATCTTCTTCACTGCATCAGAATTTGTTGCAAGTGCCCCCAACCCATAGACCGTTTCTGTTGGAAATGCAACAAGTCCACCGTTCTTCAAAATATCACATGCTATATCGATGGGATCGGTGTACAAATCTTTGATCTGTATTATCTTTGTTTCAATGCAATGCATGATTCACCTCAAAATGTTTCAAAATACCGAATTCTCTATCTCTGAAAATACCCTTTCATACTCCTTGACTAGTTGCTTATCTCTTGTTATATAGATCATCTCCACGTTTTTATGGAAACCGCTCTCCGTGTAATTCGTAGAACCTGTGATAAGTGTACCATCTGCTAAAATGAATTTGTGATGTAACATCCTTGATTCTACCACTTTGATATTCCTGGTACTCACCTTATACAGAGGGCTACTTCGAAACCACTTATCGGTGAGAATTCGTACGTCTACGCCCTTACTCTCTTTGAATTTCAGTGCTGAAACTAAATTTGCATCCGTTAATGCGTAAATACATACGTAAATTCTCTTATCGGCTTTCAATATCAATTTTACTACAGATTCCTCAACATTGTCTATAGGGGAGACCAAAAAGCCATCAGTTGTTGTAATTTTACCGTATTCCCAAGCATTCAGAAAGAATTTCTTGAATCTTTCTGAGTATTCATTTGAAAAGAAAATAATATCGTTTAGCCCTGTTTCCAATCCACTCTCACTGAAATTTGCGGAACCGAAGACTACGCCATTTTCATTTACCATAAACTTCACATGATGCAATCCTTTAGAAATATCCATCTTTGAAGGAAGCTCGACAACTGGATTCTCCGTGAGCACCTTTACATCGATACCCCTATTAAGCGCATCTGACAGTGTTTTCAAGATAATTGGATGGGAAACATCGAGTGCGGAGACGTACAGAAAATGCTGAGATGAATCGATGAATTGTACAACTTTATCAACTAGCGAACCATCTATGGTAAAGAATGCTTCGGCATGATTATGAGATACGTTTGAGATATTTGAGATAAAAATGAAAGAGATAACTGTGACTAGAATGACAACCAAGAGCAAGTAAAGCCACTTTTTCATTTCAATACCTCTCAATATATCGCAGTTACGCATCAAGATTTTGAATGTGTATAGCTATTCTGAAACTCCCAATTTCTTTGCCCTCATTAAAACTATCAATGTACTTACTGCAAGATAGATAAGCGGAACGGTGAAATGATTATATTCAAAACTGTTTAACCCCTTTACAACTCTCATGCCATCTACTGTGTAAGTCAATGGCAAAAGACTTGCCAACTTTGTTATGAATGGGCTGAGCATCTTCAATGGAAAATAGAAACCTCCCAAGAACATCTGAATTTGTAGGAATACTTGTTGAAAGATAAATAAACCTGTTGGATTATTTGAGAAGGTCATTATAGCCAAAGTCAACATCGTTAGAACTGCACATGAGAGCAAAGTGTGAATAAGTATAGAAGGTAAATAAGTAATCACATCAACCCCGAGAAAATAAGCAACAAGGCTCAAAACAAATAATGATAATATCATACTAATTATGTTAACAATCGCTGCCATTATGTAGATAGTAACCATCTTTGTAGGTGTCGTAGACAGCTTTTTGAACGTTCCCTTACGTCGAAAATATACAAGTTCGTTCATAAATCCAAACAGAAAGACGGACATGATAGCCATTCCAACAACGCCGGGATATATGAAATTGTTGTAATCGTACTGCTCTTGCGACAGGTTATGCACCTCATACTTGACACTTTCCACAACATCCATCGAATTGAATATACCCTTTACTACATCAAAAGCAAGGGCTGAAGATTGCCTAACAGGTGCATAATGCAATTCTACTGGTACTTGACGGAATAGCAATGTCCTTCTAAGTAGCAATGCACTTGAATAATTCCTGTCAAAATCCTCTGGTAGAACCACGAGCGTATCCAATTTATCTTCTTCTATGTTCTTTTTCAGTGTGTCGATCGTTTCTTGTGAATAGTCTGCAATGAATTCAGCGTCCATCTGTTCTATGTCGCTCAATATTTTTTCAAGTGTCTTGCTCTCTCCCAATATTTTCACCCTAAATTGTACATTCTCATCCATATTACCAAATATGGCAGTTAGAATCAAAAAAAGTACGATCGGGAAAATCGCAAGCCAGAATACGGATTCTTTGGACCTCAGAAAGAGTTGTTTGAAAAGACTGACAAATAAAACTAAATGATTTTTCATGGTACACTCCTTCACCACAATTTTATTCTGCAAGTTAGAATTTGGTAGGCCTCTATTTTTCACTGCAGAACTGTAAGTTTCCTCGAACGGAATAGAACTATCAACGTGCTCAGGAGAAGGTAAATCAACGGAACGATGTAATGGTTGGTATTTAAGCTATTCAACCCCTTCGCAGACCTTATACCATCGACTGTATAAGTGAGCGGCAAGAAATTTGCCAATTTTCTTATGAAAGGAGTAAGCACCTTCAATGGGAAATAGAAACCCCCAGCGAACATCTGAATTTGTAGGAATACTTGTTGAAAGACAAATAAACCTGATGAGTTACTTGAAAATGTCATGACAACCAAAGTCATCATAGTTAAGACGCCACATGCAATAAGGGTATGAACAATCATCGAAGGTAGGTATGTGACTACGTCAACACCAAGAAAATATGCAACTACACTTAATCCACACAATCCTATAATAAGAGCAATTAAATTTACGGCTGCTGTTGTCAGGTAAACGTTGATCATACTTATGGGCGTAGTAGATATTTTCCTAAGTATTTTCTTGCGCCTAAAATAGATTAGATAGCTCATGAATGCGCACAGGAAGACTGACATAATCGTCATTCCTATAATACCAGGATAGATAAAGTTGTTGTAATCGTACTGCTCCCCCGATAAATTGTGCACTTCATACCCAACATTCTCTGGGACATCCATAGAGCCAAATATGCCTTTTATTACATCGGAAGCAATAGCAGAAGACTGCCTCAGAGGTACGTCATACAATTCGACAGGTACCTGCCGAAATAGAAATGTTTTTCTAAGTAGCAATGAAGTTGAGTAGAGTTTATCAAAGTCATTGGGCAAGACAAGAATTGCATCTATGTTATCTCTTTCCAGTTCTACCTTTAGAGCATCTATTGTTTCCTGGGAATAGTCCTGGATGAATTCAGCATCCATCTGTTCTATGTTGTCCAGAATACCTTTTAGCATCTCACTATCCCCTAGAATTTTTACTCGGAACTGCACATTTTCTTCCATGTTGCCAAATATTGATGTTAAGATTAAAAACAAAATGGTTGGGAAAATAGTGAGCCAAAATACAGAATCTTTAGATGTTAGAAAGAGTTCCTTGAAAAGACTTTTGAATAGGACAAGATATTTTTTCATGTTCTTTTGTCCCTTCCACTAATCGATCTTCTTACCCGTGAGCTTTAGAAATACATCTTCTAAAGTGGGCTGTCTTACAACAAAATTTGTTACGTTACTTTCCAAGAGCTTTCTTATCGCCGAGACTGTATCACGTGTGTGAAGATAAGCGTATTCTCCGGCGATGATGACATCTTCAAATAACGCCGAGGACTCCTCAGGAAATTCTATAACCGACTCAAGTCCCGATGAATTTATCAGTTCTTGAGGAGAACCTGCGGTGATGATATTTCCATGGTCCATGATGTAAACTTTATCTGATAGTTGCTGTGCTTCATCCATGTAGTGAGTGGTTAGCACAATTCCTTTACCTTGAGATTTGAATTTCAATATGATTTCCCATAAGTTTCTTCTTGCGTGGGGATCCAGTCCTACCGTCGGTTCATCCAAGAAAACCAAGTCTGGATCATTAACGAATGCCAATGCCACTGCTAAGCGTTGCTTCTGACCACCTGATAAGTGCCTTATACGTGTTTTGACCTTTTCTTCAAGTTCAAAAATTTCTATCAACTCTTTTGTATCCAAACTTTTTTCATACAAAGATTTGTAAAGTCTTATAGTCTCGGAAACTGTCAGGTCTTCAAAGAATGAATTTTCTTGGAAGCATACTCCTACTCTATTCTTAACTTCATTATTTACCTCCTTGAATCGCCCAAAGTACGATATTTCTCCCTCATCTTTTGTTCGAAGTCCTTCGATGATCTCTATCGTTGTGGTCTTTCCAGCACCATTTGGTCCGAGTATTGAAACAATCTCACCCGCATTTACTTCAAATGAAATATCATCTACTGCTTTGACTGAGGGATAGTATTTCTTAAGATTATTTACCTCTAGTACTGTTGCACTTCCCGTTTCTCCATTATTGCTCATAAGCTATCACCTACTTGCATTTAATAATCTCTTATGTTTTTATGCAGGTTTCAAAAACTTACCAATTGCATAGCTACCCAGTGCGGCACCTATGACTATAAACAAAACACAGGTAATCCAAAAGCCTTGAATGCTGATAATATCTATACCATACACCTTTTGAAAAAGTACATGCATGTACCTTGGTGGCGTGAAGTAGGATACAATCTGTAAGGGTTTTGGCAGGAATGTGATTGGAAAATACACACCAGAGAAGAACATGAAAATCGTGTAGAGGATCTGAGCGATAGTCGAGGCTGATTTTTTGAAAATAAGGCTAAGAACGACACCTAATCCGAGGCTAACCATTATCGAAGCAAAGACAACAAATAGATACATGAAGATGAATTGTGGTGATATGAAGAGATTTACTTTGAAGATGAGCCAAGAGATGGCGATAACCAAGCCTGATGATATGATCCCCGTTATTATCTGCGCACCGGTTGCACTCAGCAACAAATAAAGTCTGTTCACGTTGGTAAGCATGAATCTTCTAAATAACCCATACTGAACGTATTCCGAAAACAACGTCACACCGGCATTCATACCAACAGAAAATAGAGAGATTGCAATTACGCCGATCATTATGTACTCCAAATCGGAAAGTTGTCTCTTAAACGTTATCTTGTTTTCTACGATATTTACTATTGGTTTCTCATTTTGAGCTGATGCATATTTAAGCCTGAACATCGTAACCTCGCTATCTACAGAAGAAAACGAGGAAAGAAGGTAAACATCTATCTTTCCATCGTTTGCAATTATCACGATATCACGATCCATTTCTTTCATCTCTTCTACTGTCGGGATACTTTCCAGTCTGTTCCAGTTACTGTTGAGGTCTGTTAGCTGTCTATCAGAATAGAAGGCAACAGTAATCTGAGACTCTTGCTTACCGAAAACAGAGCCAAATAAGAGAAGAAGAACGACAGGAAGTATGATGTTCATAAAAAAGAGAAAACCGTTTCTAAAGTTAACAGTCAAGAACGAGTAGAAAAGCATATGCCACCTCAATTTCATTAAGAACAAGCATAGGAGACTTCACTTTCTACGTGGAGAGAAATGTCTCCTCTTTTGCAAGGCCTTGCTTCAAAAGTCTTCTCACCCTCCCATGCCTTTCGTCGACATGAGTGGTCTGGTCTCCCATCGATTGAAATCGCATAGACCATAATAAACCATAGATGGTAATCCTCCTTAGTGGAGTTAGGTGCTCATCCCCAATGTTAAACAGGCTCTTGTTATAGATACTATCCCTACCTCTCAGGACTGTTTAGACCCATACGACAGAATCTACGCTTAGAGCTTGAGCAGTACTCGAAGGTGTCATGACCTGCCTAACGTAGCCCAATAGTCTTTCGACTCTGGTTGAGGCTAGCCAACTAAGGCTTTGACAAACCTCCGCCTCTATAGACGGTAGGGTAGATATCATCCTATAGTGAATTGTAAATCCAGAACCCAAAGCCTAGAGAGACTCCAATCAA
This sequence comes from Fervidobacterium sp., assembly GCA_003522805.1. Classification (GTDB taxonomy): domain Bacteria; phylum Thermotogota; class Thermotogae; order Thermotogales; family Fervidobacteriaceae; genus Fervidobacterium. The sequence goes on from DPIB01000132.1 coordinate 10,282, forward strand.
TAACAACATCAATATACTTGTTTTTCGTTTCTCATTTTCAAGCTCTGATTCAAGCTTTGAAATCCGTTCAGATGTCGTGGAAGCTTCTTCAAGAATTACCGCACTCGACTCCTTGAGTCCATCTATGGTTTTTTCAACACCAATTTGTTTTTCAGCTAGTTCTGAAATGCTCTTCTCAAACTGCGTGTCTTTCTCGGAAAGTTGTGTTACCTTTGATTCCATGGTTGCTGTCAGTTCATCTAACTTGGTCTCAATTGATACACTCTGTACCGTGAGTTTTTCATCCATCTCTGCAAGTTTGTTTGCATAATCATCCTGCAAAATTTGTAACTGATCTAAGATCTTGGTTTCCAGTGTTTCTAAGTTCTCCTGCATCATTTCAATCGTTACCATTTCCTCAAAGCGCTTCTCCAATTCCTGCGAAGAATTCATGAGTTTTGCGTTGTCACCTTCTAGCTTGTTCATACGATCCTCTACCTTGACTAGTTGTACCTTTAGTCCGCTGTTTTCATTATAAACCTGTTCTATTGCCGATGCTAGTCCTTTTGTGGAAATCTCAAAGTTCTCAATGGTCACAGTCTTCTCCACAACAGTTGCAAGACCCTTGCTGAGACCAATCTCTCTCTCTTCGATACCTTTCATTCTTTCAGATAAATCGTCAACTGAATTTACCACTGCCTTGATATTATCTCTCATTTCACTCATGCATTGTTCGATTTCCTCAATTTCATACCATATACTTGTTGTTTCAATAATGAAAGAAGATGTAATTTCCTTCTTAAACTCATTTCTGCCGATCTTTGAATCTATTTCCTGTGACAACTTGGTGCAAAGCTCATCCAGCCTTGCTACATCTTCTGCAAGACGAGATACCTCTTGTAAAACCTCATCCTCAATCTTCGATATCGACATTCCAGCAAGCTTTTCGGAAACTTCCTTGGACAATTTGTCAAGTTGAGAACTGTAAGCAGATAACTCTCTCTTCAAGTTCGATAACTCGGTAAACGCATTGTCCAAATCCTCTTTGTTGGCATACCGAGAAAGATCAACCTCAACTGAACTCTTTACCTGTGATTGTTGTGATTGTGCAATCTGTGAACCTTCCGGCATTTTTACGACCTTTTCCTGTAGAGCCTTTACTTTTTCTTCTAGATCAAGCACCATTGTCAAAACCTTTTGTACGTTCAAGTTAACTGAGTTTAGTTGAGCAACTGAAATCTTATTCTGCATTTCTTGTTCCAAGTTTTTTACTCTGTTTTTGAGGCTATCCATTTCTATTTGTTGGAGCTCTTGACCAGTATTTTGAGAAAGTCTGGATATTCTATCCGAGATCTCACTCATTTTGTTTGCTAGATCATCAACTCTTCTCGTCAGACTAAAGATCTCATCCGATAGCTTTCCTAAATCTTGATTCTTCAATTCAATGGCTTTGGAAATCTTCTCAATAGCTTGACTATCAACCGAGATCGAACCGAGCTCTGATAGAATTTCTTTCAGATTTTCGACCTCTGCTTTGATCTCTTTGAGTTCATTCACTGAGCCTTTTTCATCTACCTTTGATGACAGTTCTTCTATCTTTTGCTCTATGAAACTAACCTTTTGCTTCACACTGTCTACGTTACTTTCAAGTTTAGTGAATTGATCGACCGATGCTATGAGTGCATTCATTTCAGCTGATGCGAGAATTCTTGATTTCATATCTTCGAACAAAGAATCCAAATCTGTGAGTATCTCACTTTCAACTGATCCTCCTTGACCATTTTTCGACATGTTGTTTATCATTTGCTTTATTTTATCTAAGTCGCTTTGTATTTGATTGCTCATCAATGAAAGTCTCGCAACTTCATTTGATAAAGTACTGAGCTTGTTCTCAAGTATCTTTATACGATCAGTATCCACATTTAATTCTTCATTCCCGATTTGATAAGGTTCCCTTAATTCTTTTAAATCTCTCTTTATTGATTCTATTTCTTCAAAGATTCTAGCAACTTCTTCTTCTGGTAGAACTTGTGTGTTATTCGGACTGGAGCCGGAAATAGTCATTTGGAAAGCTCTCAGCTTTTCCACTTCTTCTTTTGTTTTTCCAACCTCTTCCCTCAGTTTGGCGATATCAGACTCGATAGACTTATAGCCTGCTTGCTGTTTCGTCAAATACTCGAGCTTTGCCTTTACTTCCTCGATATCGCTATCATAGGTGTAGTCTGTACTAACCCCGGTAGTTGGTTTATCAACCTCTTTTTTTTCTAACTCTGCAAGTTCTTTCTTCAGTTCCCCTATTTCTGCTTCCAAAAGAGCCAATTTGTTTTCCAAGCTTTTCTCAACAGATTCGATCTTTTTGTCTGCTTCATTAACATAATTCACAAGCAAATTAAGCTGATTCTCTAGTTCCCCCACCTTGGTATAAAGGAGACCATATTTGTCGTAGACATCGTTGAGGAGCTTCTTCAAATCATTATATTGATTCTTACTGTCAGCAATATCTTTGGAAAGTTTACTGGTAGTAGCAGAAAGGTCAGAAAAATCTTGCGATACCTTTTTCACATTTTCGGAAAGTATGTTAAGTGTTACCTTTAAATCGTTTAGCTGCTTATCAAAATCAGCTTTTTGTAGACTACTCAGAGTACTTATTTGGATTGATTGACTAATTGACATTTGGTCAATCCTTGAGTTCATCTGTGATTCAACGGTATTCAACTTCGCTTTGAGTTCTTCCAATCTCTGGTTGAGAACAGAATAGAGTCTGTACATCAAGACTGCTACTTGATATCTGGTTATAACTTCATTTCCCCTATACGTACCATCAGGGAACCCAGTTATGATTTCAAGATCTCCTAATGTGCTTATAGCTTCATATGCCCAATGTGATTCATCAACATCTTTATAAGCGGCGAATGTGCTTATGGCGAGTAAAACACAAATAATTGAGACAAAAAATCTTCTCATAAGTATTCCCCCCTATCTTGTGTTATTTTGATTTTTTAACTTAGCACTTCTATTATATCAGTAGATTGTTATTTTTTTACATTAGAAAATATTTTCTCAGAAACGTTATTGTTTCAGCATTAATAGTAGAATAATCTCCGTTTTTGATCCTTATCGCACTTTTATTTCCTATTCCAGGTATAGCTGATAATTCTTCTAAGGTTAGGTTAGAGAAATCCGTCAGCCTTATACCGGTCACGGAACGTTGACCATGGTTAACAACAACGACATTACTTGGTTGATCAAGGTTTGTGGGTATTCCTACGAGAATAGGGTACGTTCCCAAAGGCCTTCCAAATGTGGTTTTGCCTTCTTTCTTTTCGGGAATAACATCACGTATGACCGTTCCTATGGGAAAGACCTTTTTCAACATAGGATTGTCGACGTTATTCCTTACCAGATATTTGTAATGTTCAAACAGTTTTTTGTCGGTTCTTATGACCTTTCTTTGCGCTAAGTAGTAGAGTGGTGTACCTGGGAAAATCATTATCTGGCGTAAATTTATTCTCCTTATAAGCAAATTATCTTCAAGATATTGAACGAGTTTTTTGTAGTTCGTTTCGAAAGTTCCTTTCGTTTCTCCAAAAAGTCCAAAGATCAAGTTTATTCCTGGAAGTAATTTTGGTACACCGTCTTTATCTCTTATACCACCAATCTCGTTCACGGCCCTCACTGCCAAATCGATATCTTCAACAGTCCCGTCTATGTTGTTCTTCTTTCTCACCAGTGGATCAAAACTCTCAACACCAAATGAAAATACATCTCCGGATGTATTATGCTGAACGATTGTCTCGATTATCTTCCTTGCTGGCTCTAGATTATTTGCAATGTAGCTTGGATTGGCATTGTCGGTATGCAGAACCTTCAGATTTGGACATCTTTTTCTTATCTCCGAGTATAACTCCTCTATGGCAAGTGGATTGATTTGACTACCATTGAAATCACTGCCATATGCTAATATGTTCGCACTTCTTCCAAGTCTAAAAGCTCTCACACCTGTTTTATACAATGCCTCGATTTCATTGACAATATCCTTGACAGGCCTAGAAAAGAATCTTGGATGCAAGATAGGTTCCGTACAGAATGTGCAAAATGTCCTTCGTTCGCAACCCAGAGACACTTCTATTTCGCAGATTACGTTTGGATACATCGGGTGTTGTTTAACTATCTCAGTACCTGCAATAGAAAGTTCTCGCACCGCATCAACATAGGAATTCTTGTTGAACCAGTGGGGTATATCTTCAATATATTCATCAAATCCCATCTGTAAATTTATACTCTCTTTTGCAAAAGCACCACCTTTGTTTGAAAACGCTCTGCCTATAGCACCTGTTATTATTCTGTAGGAGTTAGTACATTGTCCGAATATTTTCTGTACTTCATGAGGGGTTATTGGTGTCCCACCAATGTATCTTCCGGGCACTGTTAAGCCACCTATCACAACAATAACCTCATAATTAGAAAAAACGTGCCATAATTTTCTGGCACGCACTTGATCAATTGTATAGTAATCTACGTTATATCCTTTCAATAAAAACAAGCCACCAGCGTATCTTACATAGGTACTTACATAAGGAGGAACCCCCAGTACAGCAGGTTCATCTACGTATCCGTCAACTATTGCGCAACGCATTCTTAATCTCCTTCAGGGTCTTCTCCGAGGCCTTAATGACTTTTAAATAATAACCATCTACCTTTATATCACCGTTTGTCTTGTTAATTTCGAGCTCCAGAACACTACCTTCCATATCGTAACCTGAGCATTTTATTGTACCCTCTTTTTCGGTAACATTCATCCAAAGAAAAAGACTAAAAACTTTGAAAAACTCCTCGGGGATAGTCACTTTATCAACTAAAGTATACTTAGATAACAGGTTCTTGATGTCAAATTGCTTGGGGAATTTGTTTATATACATCGTTGTAACTACATTTCCCACTTTTCTCACTATCTTAGCAATTTCTCCGTTGATTGTAGCAATTTCTAGTGTAAAGGCCTCTTCACAGAATTTGTATGTCCCATCCCTTGAGATGTCCAATTGATTAGCCTTCACATATTCAGTTGCGATATCCAGTAGATCTTTTATTGGATAAGTCCTATATAAAGTTGTTCCATCTCCTATGTACCACTTGTTTTTCACCTTTACCCATGTAAATCTTTCCGGAGCTGTAACAGTGACTATCTTTACATCACCAGATTCATAAACTTCTTCTGAGCGCATAAAACTCTCGTTTTTACTTGTCTCATAGACCAGTCTCACATAATACCCATCTGAAAAGACCAGTACAGGAGAAAACACTACATAAAAAGACAATAATGAAGCAAAAAAACAAAGCAGTCTTAAATCCCTTGAATCTGTAGTTTTCATATCTATCACCTGATAGAGAAGTGAAATGCTATCCTTCACCAACCTGTCAACCAATTACCATCACTAGCAATAGAAACATATTTCATCATTTTGAAAAAAGGATCTTGCTCATCTTCACTAGAATTTGCCGTATTTGGTTGCTGGACATTGCTCGCATTATCAGCACTTTCAACACTAAGCTCCGAACTATTCAGAGTTTCGCTTGCCACAGAAGGAGAATGAACCTTAGCAATGCTTAACTTTTCAGAACCAATCAGGAATACTGCCAATACTATTACGGCTAAAGCTCCGATTTTGTAAATAGCACTTATTATTTTCCTCTTTCTTATCATCTTAACAAGCTTTTCCTCCATAAGAGGGCCTGCCTTGTAGTTCATCTGAGCTGAAGCAATTTTGATAGCTTTATCGTATATCTTATCTGTCTGTCTGTCCTTCACTGGGAAGTACCTCCTCAATAGCCTTTTTCAATCTTTCTTTTATATAATGTAGCCTACTTTTCACAGTTCCTTCTGGTTTATCAAGTATTTTCCCTATTTCTTCATAAGTCATATTATCGATTTCCTTCATGAATAATATAGCTCTATCTTCGGGACTGAATTTATCGATAATTCCTCTTATCTTCTCATATAGTATCTCATCAGTTACTTTCTTTTCAACATCTTCGTCAGCTGGAAATTGTTGCCTATATTCGTCATCCTCATTTGAATCACTGAATTCGATAAGTACTTCTTTACCTTTAAGTTTTTTATATACATTATTACACACGTTAATTGCTATCCTATATATCCATGTAGAAAGTTTAGAATCGCCACGGAATTTCTTGATACTCCTATATATTCTTAAAAATACCTCTTGGATTACATCATCAACATCATCTGTACCGAGATATCCTTTCACTAAGGTGCCTATTTTGGGGCCATATATACGATACAAGTAGCGATATGCGTCTTCATCTCCTCGCTTGAGAGCCTTTATCAGAGATTCTTCATCACTACATTTTATTTGACCATCCAAATGCATGTTACGTTCACTTTTTTCGTTATTAGAAGATAGCAATCTTCTCACCACCAACGAAGGTACGAAATACTAAAGCATTCTTAAGTGCTTGCCCACGGTAGCAATTGTTGAAAAACACAAAGGCTCTTGATAATCTCACTTGAGAGAGTACGGATAATAATTCACTAAGCTCTTCTTCTGTATAATTATAGTCGTATCTTCTCTTTTCATCAGATTCAAACCATTCGAGATTTCTGCCGTGTAGTCGTAAATATACGTTCCCATTCCTTTCAAGACTAGTTCGTGGGAACAGATTCCTTACACTAGGTAAATCCACCATCACATAGTTAAAATTATTACATGTTTCCTTACAATACTCAACCCAACTATCATGTCTGAATTCAATAAACAATTTCTCTGAGCCAATTCGACTTGCGATCGCATTGACTAATTCTCTGTTTCTATCGTCCATTCTAAACGAGTAAGGAAACTGTGCAAGATAACCAATTAGTCGATTCTCTTCCTCCAAGATTCTCATTTTTGAGAGAAAACTATCGATCTCATCAAGCTTACCATCATGAGTAATCGATTTGTGCAACTTGATCGAGAACTTGAAATCACGGGGTGCTTTTCTCACTATTCTGATGATCGTTTTCTCAGACGGAACTTGATAAAACGTAAAATTCAGTTCAACACAGTTGAATCCGTAGTGGTACCAATAGTAAGTGAACATTTCTTCTTTTTTTATGTTATTCGGATAAACCGTACCTATCCAATCATCAAACGAAAATCCGCTGGTACCTATGTACCATTCTACCATGGCTCTCCCCCTAATGTCTTCCTACTTATCCCCTTTGTCGGATTAATCAGAACTCTCCAAACTATCTAACTCTCCAAAACTCGACTAGTTGTGGTGGTATATCTTCTATAAAATCACGATCAACATCTTTGAATCCACGGTAATTACTTCTTGAAAGAACTGAGTGAGATATATAGAGATAATCCTTTGCACGAGTTATCGCAACGTAGAAGAGCCTTTCTTCCTCATCCAACGTACCATCCTTCACGGCAAGGAAATGTGGAAAATCACCAGGGTTAACACCTATTACAAAGACTACTTTCCATTCCAGTCCCTTTGCTTGGTGTACAGTTGTCAAGGTTACTTTACCTTCGTCCTCTGTCTGACGCCCAACATCCTCCGAAATAAGTAGTTCGTTCAGGAAATCTTGTGTGGAATCATAGAACTTAGCCATTTCTATCAATCTCTCAATATCTTCTTCCCTGTCTCTGAAATCAACATACTCAACTTCCAAATAGTTCTTATAGAAACCTTCGTAAAATCTCTCTATCTGTTCACTTGGTAATTTGCCCCTACAATAGTCCATTATTTCTTTAATCTCAACTATGTTAGCGCTCTTAATACCCATTGCTAGGAATGCATCTATTGGAGATTCCTGAGACAGTATTTGATTTGCGATTTTCTCTGCAGTAGCGTCACCTACGTTTTCTGACAATTTTAAGATTCTCATCCACGAAATTGTTTCAAATGGATTGACCATCAATTTCAAAAATGCTATTACATCTTTTGCATGAGCTGATTCAGTAAATCTGATTCCTGATAGTATCCTGAATGGTATGCTCCTCTTAGCTAACTCCAGCTGTAGCTCAAGAGAGTGTGAATGTGCCCTGTATATCACAGCAATGTCAGAATAGTTTGCTCCTTCATCGACATACGAGATTATCTGCTGAGCAACGAAACTTGCTTCATCGAAATGATCATAGGTATTGACAACTATTGGCTTTTGTGAACCAGGCCTAACTGACCTCAATCTCTTAGGTACAGAGCTTCTTGGGATTACGCTGTTCACAAGGTCGACGATTTTGTCCGTACTTCTGTAATTGGTCTGTATCTTAAAGGTTTTTGCATTGTTCATTATTTCTCTTACATTCTCAAATCTCGCTCCCCTGAAAAAATATATACTCTGCGAATCATCAGCAACAACAAAGATATTTCCATGTACTTGCGACAAGAGTTGTACAATCTTGAGTTGTACTATGTTCGTATCTTGGAATTCATCGACTAATATCCATCTAAATTTCGACGATATAGCCTCCCTTATATGTTCATTGTTTTCAAGTAACTGAAGCATTTTAATCAGCAAGTCATCGTAATCAACAACGTTTTGTTTACCCTTTTCCAAAGTATATTCCTGGAAGATTCGTTCTATAACATCTATAACATTTATCCATCTTTTCGCCCTTTTTAATACGACTTCGTATGGAGTAGAAAGTGTGTTATTCATGTAAGAGTAAAGGCTGTATAACTCATTGTTAGTAGGAAGTGCTTTGTTCATCTGCTTAGAAGTAACAAATCTTGACCTTACAAATTTCATCAAGCTTTTTGCATCACCTTCATCTAGAATGGTGAAATTAGGTTTCAAATCGACAGCATTCCCATACTTTCTAAGGAGCGTGTTACAAACATGGTGAAACGTCCCTGCAAGCATATCATTTAAATCAGTCTTCGTCACCCTCTGTGCCCGCTCAATCATTTCTCTTGCTGCAGCACGAGTAAATGTTACCAAGAGTATTTCCGAAGGTTTGATGCCAGTTATCAACAAATGAGCTATTTTGTAAGTTATAACTCTTGTTTTGCCACTTCCCGGACCAGCTATCACGACGATCTTTCCACCAGGTTCAACAACTGCAGACTTTTGTTCTTCGTCCAGTTCATTTAAGAAAGATGCATCTGTTCTAGGAACACCAACTTGGGCTGTCTCCCTATTGATCTTGTAGTCTTTGAATTCCTTATCTATTCTGACTTCCTTTGATTCCATTTTTTCACCCCGAATCGAGTTGCAACACTTCGCATGGAGCTTACCCCAGTTTGCTCAAAAACTTTCGTAAATACTTGTACGGAGTATTCATTCCCAACCTTACAGAGGGCTTGTTATCCCCATGAAAATCACTACCCGCAGTCATCAATAGATCATATTTCTTTGCTATCCTCAACAATTCATCTGTTTGAGCCATTGTATGGGTAGAGTAAAAAACCTCAAGACCATCCAATCCCTGCTTAACAAGATCAATAATATAACCTTCGAACGAATCTGGGCTACCTTCGGGCAAAAGTGGTAAACCGTCTAATATGTTGTAAGGATGTGCCATTATTGCGACTCCGCCAGCGCTCTTTATCAACTCTATAGCCTCTTTTGGCTTCAACCTTTTCTTTTCAACAAACAGTGGAGCACCGTCCTTCAAATATCTCTGGAAAGCTTCATCTATACTTTTCACATACCCCTTTTCTACCATAAGCCTTGCAAAATGAGGTCTGCCGACTGCCTTACCTTTAGCTATCCTTTTCACTTCCTCCATATTAGCGGCAAATCCCATATCGTTCATCTTTTTCAAAATCATGTCGTTCCTTCTATTTCTGAAATCGATCAACTCGTTCAAAACTTTACCTACAGTTTCAAAATCTTTGAAATTATAACCGAGGATATGAAGGCTATCCGTTGGATATTCTACACTGATCTCGACACCTTTAATAACACTTATCACAGGATCATCGTCGAATTTATCGTCGATTTCATTGAACCCACTAACGGTATCGTGGTCCGTCAGTGCAATAATTTCAATACCGATTGATTTCGCTTTTTTCACAAGGTCCTCTGGTTTGTAGGTTCCATCTGACGCTGTTGTATGTGTGTGAAAATCGACAAACATTAGACCACCTCCAAAAGTTCTGTATTTATTATAACATACTTTTGTGATATACTAAATAAGGAGCAAACACAACTATTCTTAGGAGGCGCTTATGTTGACTAGACAAGAGGCTTTGGACCTTGTAAAAAAGCACATATCAAATAAAAACCTTGTGAATCACTGTTTAGCATGTGAATCAATAATGAGAAAGTTAGCTCAGCACTTTGGTGAGGATGAAGAAATCTGGGGACTAGCCGGATTGCTACATGACTTGGATTATGACTACACGAAAGATGATCCACAAAAGCACGGGTTAAAGACCGTTGAGATACTAGGAGACAGTGTTAGTAGCGATATAAAAGATGCAATATTAGCTCATTGCGAGAAAAAGGTGCCAGAGACAAGGATGGAAAAGGCATTGTATGCAGTTGACCCAACAAGTGGTTTTATCGTTGCATCTGCACTCATAAAACCTGAGAAGAAGCTTGAAGTAGTTGATGTAGAGTTCTTGAAAAAAAGATTCAAGGAGAAAGCTTTTGCAAAAGGTGCAAGTAGAGAGCAGATGCAATCCTGTGAGTCTATCGGATTAACGCTTGAAGAATTCTATACACTTTCGCTTGAGGCAATGAAAGAAATAGCAACAGAAATAGGGCTTTAACTAGTTCTTGGTGATGATGTATGTCATTTGCTGTTTGGATAACCGCCATCAGTTCTGTATTCGTAGATAACGTATTTAGAGAATATTATTCTCTTTCTCCTTTATTTTTTCTTTTAGAATCGATATACGTTGAAGACAAGAGATTGAAGATTACAAGGTTGATAATATACTCACTTTTGTATCAAAGCTTTGCGTTGAGACAGATTAATATACTCTGGATAATCATTACGTTTGTAATAGTTGTGATAGAATTGTACAGAGATTCATTTTACTACGAATGGAGTGCTTCGCTAATCCAGGCATTGATTTTCTTGGTACCATTTTACTATACCGTTCCGCTAGCTCTGTTGAATGGTTTTATAGTTGATATCTTATTATTTATTTACATATACAAAAAATTAGAAATCGGAGGTGTTTGAGACCATGAAAGTTAAATTACCAGATGGAGGTATTAAAGAATACAGTGGTGCTGTTACTCCTGGCCAAATAGCTAAAGAGATATCAGAGAGCCTATATAGGAATGCTGTAGGAGCTGTTGTTAATGATCAATTATGGGACTTTGAAAGACCTATAGACTTTGATTGTGAACTAAGGATCATCAAGCTCAGCGACCCAGAAGCAGTGGAAATCTACAGACACACGATGTCACACATAATGGCTCAGGCAGTAATAAGAATATACGGCACCGATAAAGTGAAATTGGGTATCGGTCCTACAATCGAAAATGGATTCTATTATGATTTTGATATAGAGGGCGCAAAGATAACAGAAGAAGACCTGCCCAAAATAGAAGAAGAGATGAAGAACATCATAAAGGAAGACCTGAAGATCGAAAGATTTGAGATGGGAAAAGATGAAGCAATCGAATTCATGAAGAACAGAGGTCAGAACTACAAAGTTGAACTTATCGAGGGAATACCTGATGAAAAAGTAACTTTTTATAGACAAGGTGAGTTCATTGATCTATGCCGTGGACCACATCTCCCCAGCACAGGCAAGGTCAAACACTTCAAGTTGCTCTCTATCTCCGGAGCTTACTGGAAAGGTAGCGAAAAGAATCCGATGTTGCAAAGGATCTACGGAACTGCGTTCGCAAAAAAAGAAGAATTAGATAGCTACTTGAAGATGCTTGAAGAAGCCAAGAAAAGAGACCACAGAAAATTAGGTCCTCAACTCGACCTATTCTTCATAAACACCGAAGTAGCGGCAGGAATGCCAATCTTTCTACCCTATGGTATGGCAGTATTGGGGGAACTCATGACATTGTCAAGGGAGCTACATAAGAAATACGGTTACAAAGAAGTTGGCACACCCCTTATAATGCATGAAAAGCTCTGGAGACAAAGCGGTCACTGGGAACACTACAAAGACAACATGTACTTCACCGAAAAAGAGGAAATAACCTATGCAGTCAAACCTATGAATTGCCCGGGACACATATTGATATATAACAACAAACCGGTTTCGTACAGAGAATTGCCAATTAGACTGTTCGAATTTGGGAGAGTACATAGATATGAACGTGGTGGAGTTCTACATGGACTGTTAAGAGTTAGAACATTTACACAAGATGATGCACATGTATTTTGTAGAGAAGACCAGATGGTAGATGAGGTATCTAACATTGTAAGATTCATCAACGAACTTTATGGAATCTTCGGTTTTTCGTATCGTGCCACTTTGAGCACGATGCCGGAAGATCACATGGGCGAAAAAGCAACATGGGATAAAGCAACTGAGGCATTGAGAGACGCTCTTGAAAAAATGGGCGTCCCCTACGAAGTTGCAGAAGGTGAAGGGGCATTCTATGGTCCCAAGATAGACTTTCATGTTAGAGATATCTTAGGAAGAGAATGGCAGTGTGCAACTGTTCAAATGGACTTCCAAATGCCAGAAAGATTTGAACTCGTATATAAAGATTCCGACGGTAGTGAACGTCGACCAGTGATGATTCACAGAGCATTGTATGGTTCTATCGAAAGGTTTTTTGGTATACTAATTGAACACTTTGCTGGAGCATTTCCGACATGGCTCGCACCAGTCCAAGCTGTGGTACTCCCTGTATCGGAGAAATATGTTGATTATGCAAGAGAAGTTGCGGTAAAGATCGATGAAGAAAAAATAAGGGTAGAACTCGATGATAGAAACGAAACACTCGGATATCGAATAAGAGAGAACCAGATGAAAAAGGTTCCTTACATGATAATCGTTGGCGAGAAGGAAAAAGGACTGTCACAGATTTCGATTAGGACACGAGAAGGAAAAGATATTCAGGGAGTGAGGGTCGAAGAATTTCTCTCAAAGCTCAAAGAAGAAATAACCACACGTTCTATAAAATCGACTATTGAGTGAATAGTCAGAAAGAGTCGAGGGTGAGAGTCTGAGATGCAATATGTCGAAAGTAGGTGGATTAATGTTACCGGAGGAATTTATAAAGATGTTTAAAGATACGTTCAATATCGAACCAATTTGCGAAGATAAAGACGATGGAATGTGTATCTTCAAAAGAGATGATGAGATCGTAATAAAACAAAATGGACGAATTATAGCTCAATTTGAAGATAATGAAGAAGACTACGCTACAGTACTTCAATATTATGCCAAGAAGGCTGGTTTGATTACGCCACATGCCAAAGAAATAGAAACATTGCTCAGATCTTTATTTGTGAATATCATCATACTGACAGAAGTAGAGGATAAAAACGGATTTTCGCATTCTCAGAGAGTTGCGAAGTTGGCTGAGGATTTTGCACGCTGTCTCGGATGGAGTGAAGAAGAAGCAGTTGAAATGCGAAATCATGCACTATTGCATGATGTTGGTAAAATCGCCATTGAGCAGCTCATGCTTTACTCACCAACAAGATTGAGAGTTTTAGAACTTCATTACCAAGATCATCCAACTATGGGGGCTATCTATCTTTCAATAAACGAGTCTCTTTGGAAGTACATACCAACTGCAAGAAATCATCATGAGAGATGGGATGGCAAGGGTTTTCCGGAAGGCTTGAAAGGTGAGGAGATACCTCTATATGCAAGGATCATTGCAATAATTGACTATTATGATGAAGTGACAAATTTTGTTTCCGCTGATTGGGATTCGGAGATAAAAACTCCAAGCCAAGCACTTAATGAAATTAGAATGCTTTCAGGGAAATTCTTTGATCCACAATTGGCAGACAAGTTCATCGATTTCATGGTCAATGCATACGGGATAAAAATTTAGCTTATCAAGTAATCTGATTACTTTGTTAACAGAATAAGATACTTCTTAGGGAGGGGAGCTGGGTGTTGACACCTGTTGCGTTTTGGATAGTTTTTGGAGTTATACTGATGGTCATCGAAATATTGACACCTACGTTTTTCATCTTTTGGTTTGGACTCGGCAGTTTGGCTGCAGCTGTTGTAGCGTACTTTCACGAAAATACACTTCTTGAATTGCTCACATTTATCATCGTTTCGGCAATCTTGGTGCTTTCAACACGGAAACTTGCAAAGAGACTTTCAGGAGAGCAAATACGTAGTATAAACGTTGACGATATAGTGGGTAAAGAAGCTTTAGTCATCGAAAGAGTAGACAACAAAGCAGGTACCGCTGGTGTTGTTAAAGTAAATGGTGACATGTGGAGAGCAACCTCTTTCGATGACAACGTCACATTTGAAAAGGGAGCGATAGTGAGAATAGAAGGAGTGGAAGGTGCACATGTTGTAATAAAACCAATTGAGAAGCAAAGAAACGTTGAAAGTGGTGAAGCTGAAAAGCCATCTCCAGATTCACAAGGTGTCAATGAAAACAAAGAGAAAGACGAAAAGAACGGAAATACGGATAATAATTGATTTACGAAATTGAAAATTGATCAGGCTCCAACAGTGCTTTCAATGATTTCTAAGAGTTGGTTTAGAATGATGATTTATTTAGCTCGAAGGGAGGGCTTTGTATGTACATAGTTTTAATTGCTGTTGCCATTCTACTTCTGATAATCGCAGCAACTGGGATTAGGATTGTGCGTCCGTATGAAAGAGGTTTGATAGAACGCTTGGGTGGATTTAAGAAAGAAGTTAAAGCAGGATTGCATTTCATCATACCATTCTTCGATCACATGATAAAGGTAGATATGAGGGAACATGTTATCGATGTACCTCCTCAAGAAGTTATCACGAAAGATAACGTCGTCGTTGTAGTCGATGCAGTCATATACTACGAGATTACCGACGCATTCAAATCCGTATACAATGTAAGCAACTTCGAATTTGCAACAATAAAACTCGCACAAACAAACTTAAGAAACGTCATCGGTGAGCTTGAACTCGACCAAACACTTACTTCGAGAGAAAATATCAACACCAAACTCCGCACGGTGCTCGATGAAGCAACAGACAAATGGGGTATAAGAATCACACGTGTTGAAATAAAGAAAATAGACCCACCAAAAGATATCATGGAAGCCATGAGCAAACAGATGAAAGCTGAAAGGACAAAGCGTGCTGCAATATTGGAGGCTGAAGGTATAAGACAGTCTGAAATAACGAGAGCGGAAGGTGAAAGGCAGTCTGCGATACTTAGAGCAGAGGGTGAGGCTCAAGCGATAAAGCTAGTAGCCGATGCAAACAAATACAAACTCGTTGCAGAGGCTGAAGGCCAAGCGTCTGCGATAGTTAACGTCTTTAGATCAATACATGAAGGAAATCCAACGAATGACCTTATAGCCATTAAATACCTTGAAGCGCTTAGAGATATTGCAAATGGTCAAGCAACGAAAATATTCTTACCATTGGAAACTTCATCCGTTTTGGGGACCGTCGGTGCAATGGCAGAGATGTTCAAAGAACAAGGAAGACCGGAGGATAGGAAGGGATAATGATTGGGGAGTTTTTACACATAATTTTTGGCTCTCTAATAAGTACTTTGATAGGAAGCCTTGTTTCATTGCTGATTGCGTTTGAAATTGTTTCGAAAAGGTCTCGAATCAGATACCAGCCACTGTTCCTATTCAACGAGATGATGATGGCTGGGGTACTCATATTAATTTGGGCTTACCTCGACAACCTCTTTATTCTTTTTTGTTTAATAGCTGCCTTATCGCTAACATACCAGCTTTATAAGCTTTTGGTCGGGATTTATTCGATTGATAAACGTTTCAGATTGCTTGTTCTTTCTCTTGGTGTAGATCACAGGGAGTACGCAAGATTCACGATAGAACGAAATCTTGGTAGGCTATTCGGTAATCTACTGAAATTCTACACACTTTCACTGGTCACCTTTCTCGTTTCGATGACAGCATACGCTTCGAATATGGGCTTTTTTGCAATAATCGTAGGTTTGATATTATCACTGTTTCAAATAGATTAGAATAATTGGAGAGGGGTATAGACAGATATGGATAATATTGAGAACAAACTCTTAAAGAATTACGCTGAAGCGATATTAAAACTTGGGGTAAATCTACAGAAAGGTCAAAAGTTAATGATAAATGCCTCTGTAGATCACAAAGACTATGTAAGACTCTTTGTCGAAGAAGCATATGACTTGGGAGCAAGTGATGTATTTGTTGTTTGGGGAGATACTTACCTATCCCGTCAAAGACTACTCAAGGCTCCGGACGATGTTATAACAAATGTCTACAGTTGGGAAGTAGACATGCCCAAGAGTTTTCTTGAGTCTGGTGCTGCCACTATTTCACTTGTTGGCTCATATGGTGATCTGTTATCAGACGTTCCATCATCACGCCTCGGTGCTTACACAAAAGCACGTCAGATAGCACTTAAAGATGTTATGGAAAGAATGATGATGAACAAGAATAGATGGTGCGTTGCAGGAGTGCCAAACCCTGAGTGGGCACAAAAGGTATATAACACACCTGATACCGAGCAACTCTGGAAAGACATACTTTACATGGCACGTATAGATGTAACTGGATATGATTCTCTGCTTAAGCATGTCGAAAATTTGAAGAGACGGAAAGAATTCTTGAATCAGGCACATTTTGATGCAATCAGATACGAAGGGCCTGATACGGCACTTACAGTCCAATTACCAGCAAAACATGTATGGATGAGCGGTATGGAAAACGACGAAAATGGCATACCGTTCTTACCAAATATACCAACAGAAGAAGTCTTCACAGCACCCTACAAATATGGCGTCAACGGTAAAGTATCGAGTAGCATGCCTCTTGTGTATCAAGGCAACGTAATAGATGAGTTCTGGCTGGAGTTTGAGGATGGTAAAGTCATAGATTTCGATGCAAAGGCAGGTAGAAGCATACTAGAAGAACTTATCAATCTGGATGAAGGTGCATCATACATAGGAGAAGTAGCTCTTGTTGATATCACATCGCCTATTTACAAACTAGGTAGAATCTTCTACAATACCCTCTACGATGAGAATGCAGCATCACATTTTGCACTTGGTAGGGCATATCCAACTTGCGTAGAAGATTTCGATGGTGATATGGAAAAAGCTGGTATCAATATGAGCCTTACACATGTCGATTTCATGGTTGGAAACGCGCACATGAATATATATGGTGTAAAGAACGGTGAAGAAACACTGATAATGAGAAATGGCTTGTGGAAAATATGAGAGAAAAGTGATACAATTATATGTGTGAATGTGAATTTTATCACTTTAGAATCTTGATTTCAGGTGTCCTTGCACATTTCATAAGTTTAAAAATCAGTTAAAGCAAAGCAGTCGAAAGAAGGAGGTAAGTTGTATGGTAGAATTTGACAAGCAGACATTTGTAAATGAACTAATATCACCTAACAATTCGAAGATCGTTCTTCTTGTCATGGATGGTCTAGGAGATATCCCCAATGAAGAAGGATTAACACCACTCGCAAAGGCAAATACACCGAATCTAGATAAACTTGCAACACTGAGCGATCTTGGTCAGACCATACCCGTTCTGCACGGAGTAACACCTGGTAGTGGGCCGGGACACCTTGGACTATTTGGTTATGACCCAATCACGTATCAAATTGGTAGGGGAATACTCGAAGCACTTGGCGAAGACATAGAAGTTGGCGAATTAGATGTTGTTGCGAGGGGAAACTTTGCAACAGTAGACGGTGAAATCATAATTGATAGAAGGGCAGGAAGACCGGCAACAGAAGAAAGCGAGAAAATGGTAGATTTTTTGAACGCAAATATCAAAGAGATTGAAGATGTTAAGGTAACATTTTATCCAGGGAAAGAACATAGGTTCGTTCTCAAGCTTACGGGCGAATGTCTGTCTGACAAAATAGAAGATGCTGACCCACAAAAGGAGGGGAAACCGATAAAATACGCTGCACCACTTTCTGCAGAAGCAGAAAAGACTGCACGCATAGTTAACAAGTTGATAGACAGAATTAGAGAAGTTCTGAAAGATCAGCCAAAGATGAACTTCGCACTCGTACGTGGATTTTCAAAATATCCGAAACTTCCACAGTTTCCAGAAATCTACAAATTCAAAGCGGGCGCAATAGCCGTATACCCAATGTACAGAGGCCTTGCAAAACTTGTTGGAATGACCATTATTCCAACAGGTCAAACAATAGAAGACGAGATAGAGACCCTTAAAAAGGAATGGGATAACTATGATTTCTTCTTTGTACATATAAAAAAGACAGACTCATACGGCGAGGATGGAAATTTTGCGGGAAAGGTTCACGTAATAGAGAACGTAGACAGAGTGGTACCAGAAATCTTGGCACTCAACCCAGATGTATTGGTTATCACAGGCGACCACTCTACACCATGTGCAATGAAAGGACACTCATTCCATCCAGTACCGGCAATGTTCTATGCCAAGAACACGAGAAAGGGACTTTCAAAAAGATTCAACGAATTCGAATGTGCTAGAGGTGCTTGGGGAACGATCCACGCAACAGACGTGATGAACCTTATACTTGCATATTCTGGAAGGCTTGAAAAGTTCGGCGCATAATAGTCAACTACCCACCGCCAAT
>DPIB01000123.1 GCA_003522805.1 Fervidobacterium sp.
TCTAATTGTATGCAGTTCGAATCATAGTGCCAAAGAAGAAGAGAGAATCTTGGACAATTTGCTATCGAAGAAGGTTGATGGATTATTGTTCATCGGTGCAGGTAACGAAAGTTTGGAATTGCACGAACTATTGAGTGAATTCAAGATTGTTTTTGTAGATAGAGCCTATTCGGATATTGATTCGCCTTATGTCGTTAGCAACAATTATGAAGGAATGAAAGAGGTAGTTAAGTACTTGGTACAAACGGGACATAAGTCATTTGTTTTACTGAATGGTGAGAAAGGTACATACAGTGCTACAGAGAGATTGAAAGGTTTTGTGGATACACTGAATGAATTTGGTATAGATTCGTACGAAACTTATTTTGGTCAGTTTACTTATGAGTGTGGCGTTGAGTTAGTTAACCAGTTGAAGGATATTCCTGACGCAATTGTTTGCGGTAACGATTTGATAGCTTACGGAGCTATAGATGCATTGGAAGAAAGAGGTATTACCGTCCCTGAGCAGGTGAGTGTTACTGGGTTTGATGACCTACCATTCAGTAAGCACTACAAACCTTCTCTCACAACGGTCAAACAACCATTTTACGATATGGGATATGAGTCTGCGAAAATTCTTTGGTTAATGATAAATGGGAAGGTTGTTAAAAGGAAAAGAGTTGTTCTCGATACGAAGTTAATTGTAAGAGATTCTGCCAAAGTGAGGTGAGTGGTCGTGAAAAAATCTGGAATTTTTAATTCAGACATTTCGAGAATTGTAGCAGAGATGGGACACACGGATATGTTAGCAGTTGTTGATATGGGATTTCCTATTGCTCGTGATGTAGAAAAGGTCGACTTGGTTGTTGATAGGGGTAAGCCGAGTTTTATCGAGGTTGTAGAGGTAATTTTGAGAGAGTTGCATGTTGAAGAGATAATACTTGCTGAAGAGATAAGGGAGAAAAATCCGCAGACGGAAAAGGAATTAATAGACTTGGCAAAAAGTATGAATAAGGATTTGAAGGTTGTCTTCATATCTCACGAAGAGCTTAAGAAGATCTCGAAAAATGCGAAAGGAATAGTCAGAACTGGTGAAGACAAACCATATTCCAATGTCATCTTAGTAAGTGGGGTGATATTTTGAAGCTTCTCGAAATGATTGGCATTAGGAAACAATTTTCAGGAGTTATAGCAGTTGACGATGTTGATTTTGATGTAGAGTATGGTGAGATTCACGTGCTTCTTGGTGAGAATGGAGCTGGAAAAAGTACTTTGATGAAGATTTTGTCTGGGATTCTCAAACCCGACGCAGGCAAAATCATACTTGAAGGCAATGAGGTAAAGATGAATTCTATCCTAGAAGCTCAAAAACACGGCATTGCCATGATTCATCAGGAACTGAATCTCTGCGATAACTTGACAGTTGCGGAAAACATCTATTTGGGCCTTGAGGAGACTTTTAATATATCTAGAAAGTCGTTGTTTGCTAAGGCCGATGAATTACTCTCACAACTGAACTTTGAAATCGAACCTCGAGAAAAGGTAAAAAACTTGAATGCATCAGAAAAGCAACTTGTATCGATAGCTAAAGCACTCTCGAGAAACGCAAAAATCTTAATAATGGACGAGCCAACTGCATCGATAACGGACCATGAAGTGCAACGATTGTTCGAAATAATGAGAGATCTCAAGAAGAAAAATATTGGTATAGTTTTCATTTCTCACAGATTAGATGAAGTTTTTGCAATTGCAGATAGAGTTACTGTTTTAAGGGATGGTAAGAAAGTTGGAGTTGGTAAGATCGATGAATTCGACAGGGATAAAATCATACAGTTGATGATTGGAAGAAAATTATCGGAGATGTATCCAAAATCGAATGTACCTTCTGACGAGGTAATATTCGAAGTAAAGGACTTTTCAATACCCGGATACGTCAATCCCATATCTTTTGAAGTAAGAAGAGGTGAAATTTTCGGAATTTCAGGTTTGGTCGGATGCGGGAAGAGCGAGGTTGCTTTGGGTTTATTCGGCGCTATTAGAGGAACTTTCAAGAAGATAAAGTTATTTGACCGCGAGATATCAAAACTCGATAGCCCATTGGATGCTCTGAAGATGGGAATAGTAATGATACCTGAAGATAGAAAGACATTAGGATTGATTCTTGATCTCAGCATAGCAAAAAATGTCATCGTTGCGAATACTGACATTGTATCAACGTTTGGGCAGATAAATTGGAGAAAGGCAAATGAGGTTACCCAAGAGTTTGTCGATAAGTTAAGCATTAAAACACCATCTGTAAAAGTACCGGTGAAGAATCTTTCCGGAGGAAATCAACAGAAAGTTGTAGTGGCAAAGTACCTTCTCAAAAGGCCAAAACTTGCTATATTTGTTGAACCAACTAGAGGTATAGATGTTGGAGCGAAGGTGGAAATATATAAATTGATAAATACTTTGGTTCAAGAAGGTACCGGAGTGATATTCATTTCTTCTGAGTTACCAGAGGTAGTAAATCTTTGTGATCGCGTGGCTGTTATGCACAGA
>DPIB01000033.1 GCA_003522805.1 Fervidobacterium sp.
TGTTTGATTTGGGAGCAGGCGGGGCTGCCGTTGTGTTGAGAAAAGGTCTGAACAAGAATATCGTTTTGGAATCTTCGTTCAAGGGTGATGGCTCTTTCTCAGAGCAGTGTGTTGTCGAAGTTGGCGGCACGAAAAAGTGGCCTATGGAACCAGAGGATGTCGAAAAATACTTTTTTACTGTCAGGAATGCTGAGGAGTTTAAGAACAACTTAAACCAAAAGACGATGCCAAACTTTTATTGGGTCATTAGAGATTCGTTGCGAAAGTCTGGATACACTCAACAAGATATCGATTATCTTGCGATCCTTCATTTCAAGAGATCAGCCCACAAGGCGGTCTTAGAAGAACTAGGGTTAAGAGAAGAGCAAACCATTTATCTGGAAGATTACGGTCATCTTGGACAGAATGACCAGGTCTTGTCGATGAAATTGGCATTAGCAGATGGGAAGCTGAAATCTGGAGATGTTGTGATGATGGTAGGTGCTGGACTTGGATTTGTTTGGGCGGCAACTACGGTTAAATGGGGCGGGATCTAGAACTTTGAAAGAAGTTTGAGAATAGTGTGCAAGTAAGTGTACATATAGATGATAGAGATAAAGGAGGAGTTTGGAGATGTGGAAGGAAAAGTATAACGAGAAGTTGAGAACTATGGAAGAGGCAATCTTGAGCCTGCCAAAGAATGTTTCCGTTGTTGTCAGTATGGCAGCGGCTGAGGCGCAAGGCTTTCTAAAGAATGTCCATCAATTCAAGGACCACTTTAATAGGATAAAGATAATTACTTGCTTGGATACAGGTTATTATGACTTTTTCATGGGAAAAGAATATGAAGATACTTTTCAATTGCATACATGGTTTTTCTCTGATCCAACGAGGGCGTATAAATATGATCATGGTATGAGTAATTTAGATTTCATTCCTAACAACCTGCATATGGCAGGTATGGATAAAGCAATGGCGGAGAAGGAAGAGGGAAATGCTTTGGTCTTCTGGGGCAGTGCAACACCCATGCAGGAGAGCACTGGGTATTTCAATTTGGGCATTTCTAATGTGTACGAGAAGGATATGGCTGAGAATGCAGATATAGTGGTGATGGAAGTAAATGAGAAGATGCCTTTCGTACACGGCGATACCGAGTGGCATATAAACAATGTAAGTATGATCGTAGAATCCAGTTGGGATATTCCGGAAATACCTATAGCTGAACCAAAGGAAGAAGAAAGAAGGATTGCTGAGCACATAGCTGATTTGATTCCAGATGGTGCCACTTTGCAGATAGGGATAGGAGGTATTCCAAATGCCGTTGCAAAGTTGCTAGAACACAAAAGGGACCTTGGAATTCACACGGAGATGCTGACAGAATCGATGATAGATCTGTTTGAAAAAGGCGTAATAACGAATATGAGAAAGACCCTTTGGAGAGGGAAATTCGTAATAGCATTCGCTTTAGGAACGAAGAGAATGTACGATTTCATAGACAACAATCAAGGTGTGTTTGAGTTAAGAGGTAGATATGTCAATGATCCATACGTTGTTGCTCAAAATGACAACATGATAAGTTTGAATACAGCCATTTCCGTAGATTTAACAGGTCAAGTTGTGTCAGAAGCGATAGGTCCCAAGCAGTATTCTGGCACAGGTGGACAACTCGATACGCATAGAGGTGCGATAATGAGTAAGAATGGTAAAGGGATCATAGCCCTCAGGTCAACTGCCAAGCGTGGCACTGTATCGACGATAGTTCCTATGCTAACACAAGGGTCGCCGGTGACTATACCAAGGCAAGATTTAGACTACGTTGTCACGGAATGGGGGATGGCACATTTGAGAGGTAGGAGTGCAGGAGAGCGGGCTAGGAAGTTGATTTCCATTGCTCATCCAGATTTCAGAAAGGAATTAGAAAAAGAGGCCGCAAAGTTGGGATTGATTTAATTCAGCTTCACAAAAGGTGAAGGGTGGTACTTGGGTAACACAAACTTAGTGGAGGCAAGGTTGTTAACTTTGTATGATAGAGGAGAATAGCGGATGTATCTCAGTATATTACTGAATTTCTTGAAACCACACTTGGCTTTTATAAGATCTTTGAGAAGTGAATACCTTGATTCAATAGTGTTGTTGTGACCAAGGTGTAATTTTTGATGTACTTCTGAACCAAAATAAAATAGTTCTTGAATACAGCGTACATACCCCATGCCTTGAATAAAGTAAACGAGAATCTAAACCTCGTTTTGAAATCTTTCCCATACTCAAAGAAAGGTTAAAGCAGCAAGCTGGCACGCTAAGTGGTGGACAGCAAAGAATGTTGGCAGTTGGTAGGGCATTGATGGGAAGCCCCAAATTACTCATACTCGATGAACCATCTTTGGGACTGCAGCCATCACTCGTAATAGAGTTATTCCAAAAGTTGAAAGAAATTAAGAAACTTGGGGTCTCGATACTATTAACTGAACAAAATGTAAAACAAGGTCTCAAAGTAATCGACAGAGGGTACGTACTGGAGAATGGAAGGATAGCGATGGAGAATACGTCGCAAAATTTGGCAAACAGTCCGCACATTCAAAAATCTTATTTAGGCGTTTAAGATAGTTTTTGAATGCAAGATTGAAGAAGTGGGAGATGGTATGTGCATATGCCTACATTGAAAATCGACAAAGAAATAGAAATATATTATGAGCTCTCTGGAGATCTGGAATCGAAAGAAACAGTTGTGTTTCTCAATGGAGTAATGGCCTCTGCAAGTAGTTGGAGACAATTTACCCCTGCATTCGAGGAAGTCGGGTACAAGATTCTGTTGTTTGATTTCAAAGGTCAAGTGAAATCGAGTAAGCCTCAAGGACCTTACACATTTGCGGACCATGCTTATGAATTGAAGACTCTTTTAGATTTTCTCGGCATCAACGAAGTTAATTTGATAGGTACATCGTATGGTGGAGAAGCTGCTTTGAAGTTTGCGATACTCTTTCCAAATCGTGTGAGGAGCATGGTAATCATTGATTCTGTAAGCGAATTGGATGAGGTACTTAGATTGTTCGTAAAAAGTTGGATAGACCTAGCTAAATCTGGTGATGGAGAAAAGTTTTTCTATGGCATCATGCCAACAATCTACAGTGATTCTTACATAAAGACACATTT
>DPIB01000017.1 GCA_003522805.1 Fervidobacterium sp.
ATCTCAGGCTTCACATCAACTTTTAACTCGAATTCCTCTTTCTTCTTCAGTTCGTACAACAATTCATTTAGTTCCACAACGCTCACCTACTCTCACTTTGAAGAATCTTTTGAGAGATCTGAAACGCCGTTCTCGCCATTTACTATCGCATATCCAGTTTCCTCAACTTCGTATGCCAAATTCTTATCACCAGTCATTGCTACCTTTCCACTAACGTACACGTGCACTTTATCGACATCGAGATAATTCAAAATCCTCGCATAGTGTGTAATTATAAGCAATGAAGTACCTTCCTTCTTAATCTTGTTGATCTGAGATGCAACAATTCTGAGCGCATCAACGTCAAGTCCAGAATCTATCTCATCCAAAATCAACAATTTTGGTCTTAAGAACCTTGCTTGTAGTATCTCACCCTTCTTCCGCTCGCCACCAGAAAAGCCCAAGTTCACGAACCTTTCAAGAAATTCATGTGGTAAAACAACATCATCGACCAACTTCTTCATCTCTTTATCGAGCTGGAAGAATGTCTTATCCTCGCCGTGTAACTTTCTGTATGCGGTAAGTAGCAACTGGTCAAGCTTAACCCCTTCTATTTCGTACGGATTTTGGAACGTCATCATTATACCTCTTTGTGCCCTCTCGTCCGTTTTCAAGTTGAGTATAGACTCACCTTCAAATAGAATATCACCTGAAACAACTGTGTATCTCGGATTTCCCATTATCACGTTCGCAAGTGTCGATTTACCAGAACCATTTGGTCCCATTATCACATGTACCTCGCCTGGAGCAATTGCCAAGTCTACACCCTTTAATATCATCTTTTCAGCTTCTTCTTCGTTTTCAGACAACTTTGCGTACAAATCCTTTACTTCTAACAACATGTACCTCGCCTCCTATATCTACTCTAATCATTCAGTATATTCTGTTATTCTTGAAGCATATTTTGTGTTAGTCATACCTAATTGTATTATAACATACTATTAGAGAATGTGAATACCAAAAGTGATTTTTGAATCAACACTTTAGGACTTTAGTTTGGACGTAAATGTGCTATAATAAAGAATAAAGAGTACAAAACATCAAAGTTGTGCATTTACGGAACTGTGGATTACCACAAATTACAATGCGGAATTGCTTGGAAGTTAGTTGAAACTCAGGATGGGGAGGGGTTGTACATGGCAAAGAACTCTAAACTAACGACGGCTATTTTGGTACTTATTCCAGTTGCGGTAGGTATAAACTATGCAGGTAAGCTTTTTGCATCTGCTCTAAAACTTCCTCTTTGGCTTGACTCTATAGGCACGATGCTATCTGCCGTGCTTGCTGGTCCTATTGTCGGTGCTATCAGTGGTGCGATAAACAACATAATCTACGGCTTGACGACAGACCCAGTATCTTTTGTTTATTCGTTGACAAGTATAGGTATCGGTATTTCGGTTGGTCTACTTGCCAAGGCGAAGATGTTTAACAATGCCTTTAGAACGTTATTGAGTGGTCTGATAGTTGCACTCGTTGCTACAGTGATATCAGTTCCAATCAACGTGGTTTTCTGGGGAGGACAAACTGGTAATGTCTGGGGTGACGCACTCTTTGCATTCTTACAATCTAAGAATGTAGGTATTTGGCTCTCTTCGTTCTTCGATGAAATCGTAGTAGACCTTGTTGACAAAGTATTATGCGTGTTCATCACATTCGGTATATTCAAGGCACTTCCAAAGACTTTGATATATACATTCAAAGGAGAAGAGTAGTCTTGTGAAAGTTCTAAGCCTATATGTTGAAAGAGATACATTCATACACAGACTTGAACCTATAACAAAATTGCTCTATGCACTTATTTCAATCGTTATAACATTCCTGTTCCCATCGATAACGGTGGGAGCAGTTTTTGTTGCATCCTCACTGTCACTGGCAATCTCGGCAAAGGTATTTAAGAGGATGATTCTCTTGCTAAATGTGGTGCTGATCATCTTACTATCCATCGTGATAATCCAGGGCCTTTTCTACAGCAAAAACGCTACGCCCGTGTTTAAGCTATGGGGACTCACGTTCTACAAAGAAGGTCTGCTTTATTCTTTATTGCTTATTGTACGTGTTGTGAATATGATAATTTCTTTTGGTGTTCTGATACTCACCACACGTCCTTCTGATCTTGTTGATGACTTGGTACAGAAAGGTCTATCACCGAGATTTGGATATGTCTTGGCATCTGTACTCCAAATCATACCCCAGATGCTCTCGACCACTTCTACGATAACGGATGCGCAAAGGTCTCGTGGCCTTGAAACGGAAGGTAATCTTTTACAGAGGTTCAGCGCATTTTTTGCACTTCTTGGTCCGCTCGTACTCAATTCACTTGTTGAAGCGAGAGAGCGAGCAATGGCAATTGAGATAAGGGGATTCGGTGTGGAAGGTAAGAGAACGTTCGTTAGGGAAATTCCGGAAACTAAGGCAGATAGGTGGATCAAGGTAGCACTTTACGTAGTTTTTACAGTGGCAGTTGTTTGGAGGATAGTTCTATGGATAATGTGAGTACTCTAAGTGCTAAAATCAGTATCGAACATCTAACCTACAGATACCCATTTGCAAAAAATAGAAGTCTTGAAGATATAACACTTTCAATAGATGCTGGACAATCGATTGGTATCATTGGAAGGAATGGTGCTGGCAAGTCTACGCTCTGTTATACACTCAGCGGACTGATACCAAGGTTTTTTCATGGAAAGATAGAGGGTAGCATAAAGATCGATGGAGAAGATGTACCAACGATGTCAGTTGAAAAGTTGATACGCAAAGTGGGATTAGTCCTCCAAAACCCGTTTTCTCAGATAAGTGGTGCAAAGATGACTGTATACGAAGAAGTGGCATTTGGATTAGAGAACCTTGGCATCGAAAAGGACGAGATGCACGAGAGGATAGATACAGTGCTGAAACAATTTGATTTGTACAAGAAGAAGGATAAAAACCCATTTGAGCTCTCCGGTGGACAGCTTCAAAGATTGGCAATTGCAAGTGTGCTGGCACTTCAGCCTGAAATCTTAATTTTGGACGAGCCTACTTCACAGCTTGACCCATGTGGTACGACGGAAGTATTTGAGGCGATAAGTCAATTAAAGACACTTGGTATAACGGTGATCATAGTGGAACACAAATTCGAAAAACTTGTCGAATATGTTGATAAAATTGCACTATTAAACGATGGAAAGCTTGTGAAATACGATACGCCAGAGAAGATTTTCTCAATGCCACAGATAGAAGATTACGGTGTTGGTCAACCGATATACACTGCACTTTGCAAGCGAATGGGACTTAAAAAGCCTAATGGATACTATCCGGTTTCGTTCAATGAGACCGTGACTTTGTTGAGCGGGCTAAAAATGTACGAATAGGAGAACGCAAAAATGAGTGATGCAGTTATCAAGGTTGATGGACTTTGGTTTGCTTACAAAGATAATGAGTATGTACTGCAAGATATAAACATACAATTCGATAACAGACCTACCGCCATAGTAGGGCAAAATGGTGCAGGAAAGACGACGTTCGTGAAAGTGCTCAAAGGACTCCTTAAGCCTTCAAAGGGTGATGTGTGGATATCAGGCACAAACACAAAAGAAACGACAGTTGCTCAACTTTCAAAAATAATAGGACTTGTCTTTCAAAATCCATCGGACCAGATGTTCAAAAGTAAGGTTATAGACGAAGTCATGTTCGGGCCACAGAACATTTGGAAAGACAAAAAGGACAAGAATTTTGTATACGAGCAATCGATCAAGGCACTAAGGATCGTAGAGTTGGACAACAAACTTGAGGAGCATCCATACGATTTGACCCTTTCGGAACGAAAGTTGCTATGCCTTGCCTCCGTAATTGCCATGGACCCGAAGATAATAATATTGGATGAACCAACGATTGCGCAAGATAGATTCTCTACAAGAAAACTTGCAGAGATAATAAAAGAACTTATAAAGGATGGAAAGGTAGTGCTCACGATAACTCATGATATGGATTTTGTTGCCGAGAATTTTGAGAGAACGGTCATCTTCTATCAAGGCCAAGTACTCGATGATGGACCGACAGAGAAAGTACTGAGTAACGAAGAAAACGTTGCAACTGCTCATCTTGAATTACCAAATCTCGTAAGACTTGCTAAAGCATTAGATTTTAAGACAACTCCACTAACGATAGACGATTTTGTCGAAGAATTCTCAAGATGCAAAAAGGCCGGAGATTAACCCCGGCCTTTTTGTCAATTTTACTGCTTTTATGATAATTTCTTATTTTATTATCTCTTCCCAAGCCTTATTGTACAAGTCTATGTCCTTACTTATGTAGTCTATGATCTCACAATTGGCTAAATCTTCCACCTCATATATGTTTTCAACCGTCTTGTACTCTTGTGCCCCATTTACAGGCGATGGAATCATGAGAAAATCCGAAATCTGTGCGGAAATATCTGGTCTAAGGAGGAAGTCTATGAATTTGTATGCCAAATCTTTATTCTTCGCATCCTTCAGTATCACCATATTGTCTATCCACAACGTGCCACCTTCCTTTGGTACGAAGAACTCAAAATTCTGTCTATCTCCCTCTGGTATAAGTTGGAACACATTTTCAGGATAACCATGCACTGCCCAAAACTCGCCATTGACAATTCCTTGAGCATAAGTAGTTGCATCGAACTTGAGTATGTTCTCTTTCCATTTCAAGATTACCTGTTTTGCCTTCTCTATCTCATCGGGGTTTGTCGTGTTTACAGAATAACCGAGGTACTTCAAAGCCGCACCAAAGACCTCACGCATGTCGTCGAGTAGTGTTATTCGGTCTTTTAAATCAGACCTTTCGTATATACTCCAAGACTTATCGAAGTTCTGTAAGTACTTCTTATTCACTATGATACCTGTTGTGCCCATCATATATGGAACTGAGTATTCATGATTTGGATCATACGTTATCTTCGAAAGCACAATTTCATTGACATTTTGAAAATTTGGTATCTTAGACATATCCAACTTTTCAAGCAATCCTCCATCTATCATCATCTTCACGTGGTCTCCAGAAGGAAAGACTATATCATATCCAGAACCACCTGATTTTATTTTTGCAAACATCTCCTCGTTTGAAGCATATGTGTCATACACGACTTTGCAATTGTACTCCTTTTCAAATGCATCAATTACTTCTTGTGGTATATAGTCTGCCCAGTTGTAAATATTAAGAGTGTTGTTACTATGATCGCATCCCGAAAGGACGAATAAAGCCAATATAACTATTACCAAAACCGCATAGATAAACCGTCTTAGAAATTTTTCCATCTCTCAAACCTCCCCCTTTCGATAGTATACAGGAAATTATATCATAGATTCGTATGTTTATCTTGCAGTGATGATTTCACTACCTTTAAGAATTCTTGTCATTATTAACATGAATTTCGGAGTTATCCAGTTTGTTAAATTGTGGTACAATAAAGGTACTAAATAGTATATGTTAATTTTAGATAATATCATGTACTCAAATTGAAGGGAACGCCGGTGAAAATCCGGGACTGCCCAGCAACCGTAAGCGGGTACGAACGCCACATAATGCCACTAGCAATGGCTGGGAAGGCGTGGTTAGTAGAGTGATCCGTAAGTCGGGAGACCTGGTTTGAGTATATATTTTCCCAAAAGCTTGGGCTTTATGGGAAATTTTGTTTTTGTTATTTTCAAAATTCGGATCTTTACTAGGAGGGGATTGCATTGTCTACGGAAGAATTGTTGAAGGAACAGATTGTAGAACGCCTAAACAACTTAACAAAGCCGTTGGGGAGCCTTGGATACCTTGAAGAGATAGCTTTAAAAGTCGGGATTATTCAAGGAAAGGTCGTGCCAGAACTTTTCAATGACAAGAGAGTATATGTTTTTACATCTGATCATGGAGTTACCAGAAATGGAGTTTCGGCATATCCAAAGGAAGTGACATATCAAATGGTACTCAATTTTTTGAATGAGGGTGCCGGAATTAATGTTCTTTCAAGGCATGTGGGTGCTAAAGTTTACGTTGTTGATTCAGGTGTCGATGCAGATTTTAATATCCAAGATGAGAGACTAATCAATGCAAAAATAGGTTATGGTACAAATGATTTTACATTGGGTGCTGCTATGACGATACAACAGGCAGAAAGATGCATAGAAGTTGGGAGAGATATAGCAAGAAACGCGATAAGTCAGGGTGCTGACTTGCTAGCGGTAGGTGATATGGGTATAGGGAATACGACAGTAGCTTCTGCCGTTGCTGTAGCTTTAGGATTCGATATTGAGAGTATTCTTGACATAGGTACTCCTATCGACGAAAGTGTCTTGAAAACTAAAAAAGCGGTAATTGAAAAGGGTATAGAAAGGAACAAGCCAAATCCAAATGATGTCTTGGATGTTCTTCATAAAGTGGGGGGATTCTGTATTGGTCAGATGGCAGGATACATACTCGAAGCTGTTGATAACAAAATTCCAGTTGTAGTGGATGGATTTCCTACTACTGCTGGTTTGTTGTTGGCTTGGAAAATGAATTCAGATGTACCAAAATATGTCCTTGCTGGTCATAAATCTGGTGTAAAAGGTCACAAAGTGTTACTCGATGCAATGGGGTTAAGACCTATTCTTGATCTTAATATGAGATTGGGCGAAGGAACAGGAGCAGTATTATCGATCCCAATTATAGAAGCAGCAGTCAAAATATTAAGAGAAATGGCAACTTTTGATAGTGCAAATGTTTCAAAGGGAAGTGACGTGATGAAATGATTACACTTATAACAGGCGGTGTAAAATCCGGGAAGAGTTCTTTTGCATTGAGATACATTCTTTCAAAAAAATATGATAAACGTGCATTTATAGCCACAGGTGAATCATTTGATGAGGAAATGCGATTAAGGATAGAGAGACATAAAGCTGAACGCGGCAATTTGTTCGATACTTTTGAAGAACCGATAGAGGTATCAAGTGTTATTAGAAAATTAGATGGCGAATACGATGCAATTTTATTTGAGTGTCTCACCACTTACCTAGGAAATCTTTACTATTACAGCGAAACTCGTTCGATCGATGTAGAAGAATATGTAAACAATTTGTTGAATACTATCAGAGAGATATCTTCTGATATTGTTATTGTTACCAACGAAGTAGGTTGGTCACTAGTGCCTGAAAATGAACTTGGAAGAATGTATGTCGAAATGCTTGGAAAGTTGAATTCAACAATTGCTCACCATTCTCAAGAGGTGTATCTAACGATAAGCGGACTTGAGGTGCGTATAAAATGAATATTGATATCAATACCTCAAGACAATTGATAGGTACAACATCATGGCTTGTTCCAGGCACGTACTACGAAAATGCAAGACTTGTTGCCCAGACCATCGATTTTGTGGAATTGCTTATCTATAGTTGGGATGATGAAATTATTCGTCTGGTAGATTCTGAGATAGAGAAACTTTCCTTTCTAACAGATAAATTCAATCTAATATACACAATTCATCTTCCAACAAACGATATACAGAGCGCTCTGGATGCTTATAAGTACTTTTCAAAGTCAAAGATTAAAATTGCTAATTATGTACTCCACCCACTAGATGGGATTGAGAGACTTTTGTCTATCGATGACGGATTCATATCAGTAGAAAACTTAAAGGAAAAGTTGATATCGTATAAGAAGATGACTTTCGACATAGGTCACCACACTTTGGGGATTAATTTTCCTCAGGATTTGATCCCGAATGTTAATGAGATTCATATGATGGGTGTGCTAAATGGTGAGGATCATATTGAACTGAATGAGGCAACAATGCAAGAGTTGTTGCGAATATTTCATAACAGAATAGATGATGTGAGATTTATCTGCATTGAGGTTTTTGATATGGAACAGATGTTAAATTCTATCAAACTTTTCAACCAATTTATGGAAAAAAGAAGGTTGATCAGATGAATCAAGACCAAAACACAAGCACCTCCGTGATTAAGAGTGTTTTCACAGATTTGTTCCTTTCGTTTTCGTTTATATCAAGACTTCCAATAAGACTTCCAAAGATAAGTGATTTCGACGATAGGATAAAAAGGATACCTTCATACTTCTCACTTGTAGGATACATGCCAGGTGCTATATACTATTTAACAGCTCTATATGAATACAGTTTGTTGTCTAAAATTCTTGGCTTAGCTATAGGTTTTTATCTATTTGATTTATTCCATTTTGATGGACTATTGGATATGTTCGATGGCTTTTTGAACCAATCTTCGAAAGAACGTAGACTTGAAATAATGTCGAAGGGTAACGTTGGACCATTTGCTGTTTTCTATGGTATGCTGTACGTTCTCGCTTTCTATAGTTTGCTTTCGTATTCGCATCCTATCGATTTTTTCTTCTCTGCCATTTTCGGAAGGCAAACAATGGTTTTTGTTCTGGCATTTTCAAAACCGGCAAAGGATAAAGGACTTGGTGCACTTTTCTTTCCATTTAAGATGATTAATGTACCGATTTCCCTGCTTTTCACTTTACCGTTGTTATGTTTCTCTGTGCCGAAGTTCATCGTCTCGCTCATCTCTTCTTTGATTGTAGCCATTATTGTATCATGGGTTTCGAGACGAAAAATAGGTGGTGTCACAGGTGATGTGATAGGAGGAAGCTGCCTCATTTCTCAAATCTTTACTCTATTTGCGTTGTTTTACATCTTGAAATAGTTATTACATCAGAGTGGGTGATATATTTTGCAAATTCCAACGTTTGATCGAATCATTGTTCTAGCTTTTGCCTTGCTGGTTGATTTAATATTTGGTGAATATCCGTCACTGATACATCCAGTTGTATACATGGGTTTCGTGGGAAAGTTCTTTGATAAAAAATTTAATCAAAGATCAAAATCTAAAGTGATGAAGTTTGCTTTGGGTTCGCTAGCTGAGATTATTGAAATATTCTCTTGGTTGCTAGTAACTCTGTTTATCTACCGTCTTATAAAGTTTAATTGGATACTAAAATGTCTTTTCGAAGTATTCTTATTGAAAGCTATGTTTTCTATTAGGGGTCTTTATGAACACGTAAATAAATGTTGTACTGAGGATGAAAATGAACTCAGGCATACTGTTTCGATGATTGTGAGTAGAGATACTTCGTCACTTGACAAAGCACATCTTTATTCTGCTGCAATCGAGAGTTTGTCTGAAAATACGTCCGATAGCATCACTGGACCATTGTTGTATTATGTGCTTTTCGGTCTACCGGGCGCGATGATTTATAGAATTGTTAACACGTACGATGCACTATTCGGTTATAGGAATGAAAGGTATGAATGGTTTGGAAAATTCCCGGCTAGATTTGATGACGTACTAAACCTTTTACCTGCAAGACTTACAGCAATAGTTATCTCATTTTTTGATTTTTCCAAAAGTTGGGAATATATCAAAAAGTATGGGAGGATAAAGATAAATGCGACATATCCAATGAGTGCATTTGCCGGTGTCTTAAATGTTGGGTTTGAAAAGATTGGATATTACAAATTCGACGGAAAATTGCCAGATGTTAAAGATGTAAAGAGGGCTTTGTCTCTCTATATTAAAGTGGTGAGTCTCATGATCATTTTGCTCTTCTCACTGTTATTAATTGTAATATTATTATTAAACTGAGGGTGATAGCTATTGAATGCGAATGA
>DPIB01000137.1 GCA_003522805.1 Fervidobacterium sp.
CTGTAGAGCCATCAGGCTCATCGGTTTACTTGTCCGCACTAATGTGCGCCAGATGTATCAGTTGATATAATTATGTCACACGTTTGTTTATTTTAAGAGTTTAAGACGAACAGAAAAGAGGTAGGACAATTCTTCTCCAACTTAAGCTACCGTTTGGAAGTTGGAGTATCCTTGCCCATTATATTGATGAACTTCACAAATTATAGATTTACACATCCAGATCTAGAAGCGATAATTGTTTTGCATGTCTCATTATATATCCACGTCTTTCTTCCGGATCTTTACCCATCAATATCTGGAATAAATTGTCTGCTTCTTCAGCATCTTCTATTTGGACCCTCATGATCTTTCTGCTTTCCGGATTCATCGTAGTCTCCCAAAGCTGGTCCGGGTTCATCTCACCGAGTCCTTTATATCTCTGGATATCATATCTCTTACCGTCGATACTCGCAAGCTTTTCTTTTAGTTCTTCATCCGAATATAGGTACACAGGTTTCTCACCGCTCACCGTAATCTTATATAGTGGTGGCATGGCGATGTATATCCTCTGTTCTTCTAATAAATGCCTCATGTATCTATAAAACAATGCAAGTAAAAGTGTCCTAATGTGAGCTCCATCCACATCAGCATCGGTCATTATCACTATCTTCCCATACCTCAGTTTGCTCAGATCGAAATTATCGCCTGTACCGCTACCGATAGCTGTAATTATGTCCCTTATCTGCTCATTTTTGAGCAATTTCAGTTCATTGCTCTTTTCCACGTTCAGTATCTTCCCACGCAATGGAAGAATTGCTTGGTAGTTTCTATCCCTTGCTTGTTTTGCACTACCACCTGCGGAGTCTCCTTCAACTATAAACAACTCAGCTTCTTCTATATTCTTCGTGATACAGTCAGCTAATTTTCCAGGGAGTGTTGAAGCACCTAGTGCATTCTTGCGCCTTACCGCCTCTCTGGCATGTTTTGCCGCCTCTCTGGCCTCCCTTGCCTGCTGAGCTTTCTGAATTATCACTTTCAGTGCGCTCTCATTGACTTCAAAGCAATCTGTTAAAGAGTCTTTTATAACCTTCGCAACAGCCTCTTGTACTTCTTCGTTACCGAGTTTCGACTTCGTCTGGCCTTCGAACTGCGGTATTCCCATCATCAGCACGTTGATAACTGCAGTCATACCCTCGCGTAGATCTTCACCGCGAAATGGGTCACCTTTTATAAGGTTTTTCTTCTTACCAAGATCGTTTACTACCCGTGTAAATGCTGTCTTAAAACCTGTTACGTGTGTACCACCGTCAACCGTCTTTATATTATTTACGAAAGAAACTATTTCTTCATCTTCATCATCTGTATACTGAACGGCGATATGCACCTCAGTATCCTGATAAGTACCTTCGATCAAGAGCACATCGTGAAGTGTCTTAGAGCCCTTGTTTAGATAAGAGACAAATTCCTTTATACCACCTGCATAATGCAAAGTCTTTTGAACATCGTTTCTCTCATCTATGAACTCTATCGTCACATTTGGATTGAGAAATGCAAGATCTCTGAGCCTTGACAAGAGGGTATCCGCATCGAACTCTGTAGTAGTAAATATCATCGGGTCAGGCCTAAATCTGACTACGGTACCTCTTTTCTCAGTTTTGCCAACAACCTCTACTTCTGTTGTCTTAATGCCTCTTGAATACTGCTGTCGATAGATCTTTCCATACCTGTGTACTTCAACTTCCATCCATTCTGAGAGCGCATTGACAACAGATGCACCGACACCGTGTAACCCGCCACTGACTTTGTATGTTTCTTTTGAGAACTTTCCCCCTGCATGCAGTGTACTCATCACTACTTCGAGTGCACTTACACCTGTTTCAGGATGTACATCAACAGGGATACCACGTCCATTGTCCTCGACTTCTACTGTTCCATCCTCTTTTACGACGACCCTAATCTTGTCACAATAGCCTTGTATAACCTCGTCTATGCTATTGTCCACGATCTCATAGACCAGGTGATGCAGTCCATTCTTTCCAGTTGAACCTATATACATACCAGGCCTCTGCCTAACTGGTTCGAGCCCTTTTAAAACTTGTATGTTTTCTGCATTGTATTCACCAGCTGTAATTTCATTCAAAACATCATCTGTACTCATTTACCTTCACCTCCGATAACTTTACAACGATTCAACGAGAATCTACAACGATTATGTTTATGTCTTTAATGTCGAAATTCAGTTTCTCACGAATCTTCTTTTTCAACTGTCTTTTCAGCATCTTAAGTTCATTTGCCCACATGTAATCATCGCACTCTATATAAAGCGTGCCTTCTTTGAATTCTGAAAATTCACAATGTTTGCCGATATTATCCCCGAGAATGGCTTCAGACTGTTCATCTAAAGACGAGAGAATATAGATCTTTTCAAAAAAGTAGTTTCCCTTTGCGAGTTCTTGGATGGCTTTCTTCAGAGTAACCATTTTACATAATCCTCAAATTGTTGAGATAAAGCCCTTGAAAGTTCCGTTGAACGGGTCTTTATACTCCCAATTTGGTTGACTGGAACGATTCCTCTACTCGTATGTGTCAAGAATACTTCATCTGCGTAAAACACTTCTTGTGGTTCAACGAATCTTTCTTCAACGGTTAAGCCTTTCTCTCTGAAAAATTTGATTACATGCATCCTTGTTATCCCATCGAGTATTCCGGAATTCAAAGAAGGTGTCACTATCACTCCATTTTTCAAAAGAAATACGTTGCTGAAAGTCCCCTCGCAAACCTGTCCATGATTTCCAAACATCAAAACGTCGTAGTTGTCACCCTTTGTAAGCCTTGCAAGGTATATATCTGGTCTACCGATAGATTTCAAATCTGGAGGCATTGTCTTTGGATCTGCTCGCCGCACGTTTGTAAAGTCTATTTTCACGTAGTCTACTTTGAAATCGTCGCTCTCTTCTGTTAAAACATACTCAAACAACCTCCCTGAGTACGCGTAGACGATCCTTATCCTGTCTGAGAGATTATCATAAACCAGAGATTCAAAATCTTTTAGAGTAGGTGGAACGATCTTCAAATATGATAATGATTTACACAACCTATTGTAGTGTTCAACGAATGCAAATGGTTTTCCATCATATGTGCGAATGGTTTCATATACTGCTATACCCTTTGTAAGAGATTCCACTAACTCATTCATTGGATACTTGCTTTTGATCAACCTTCGACACCACGCCTTCTTCTGTGACGGAATATACCTTTACCCTTGCAAACTCACCTAGTGCTCCAGAGTTTATCTCGTGATATACATAATACTCATCATATCCAACATAGATACCGTTGGATACACCCTCGACCAATACATTTGCGTTCTGTCCAATTAATTTCTCTCTATAATAATGAGCGACATTGCGTGCATATTTTATCAGAAGCTCTGCCCTTTCTTTTCTAACATTTCCTGAGATTTGATCTTCAAATTCTGCTGCTCTTGTACCCGATCTCTCAGAAAAGCGAAATGTATGAACTTTACTGAATTCAGCGTTCTTCACCAACTCAAGTGTCTCTTCAAATTCTCCTTCCGATTCACCTGGAAATCCAACCATGATATCAGTTGTTATCGAGAACAATGGATCAAGAGCTCTAAGCTTTTCAATTTTTTCCATGAACTCTTCTACACTATAATTTCTTCCCATTCTCTTTAGGACGGTTGTACTCCCGCTCTGTAACGGTATATGAAGATGACTGCATATCCTTTCTTCATTTCCTATGATTTTAATCAATTCATCCGTTAGATCCTCGGGATTTATAGAACTGAGCCTTATTCTGAAATCCCCTCTCATCTTCAGGATCTTCATCAGAAGGGAGGCTAAATTACCTTTACCTTCCATGTCGATACCATACTTACCTAAGTTAAGTCCTGTGATTACTATTTCTCTATGCTTCTTAGCTACAAGTCTTTCGATCTCTTTCAAAACAACCTCTTCTGGTTTACTTCTGATCCTGGTTCCTCTAAGACTCCTGATTACACAATAGGTACAGCCATTGTTACATCCATCTTCTACTTTGACAAATGCCCTTGAGCGATCTTCAACAGAATTCTCAACGAGCTCAAAAGATATGTTATCCTCTTTCCAGTAATCCGAGTCTGCATGCACACCACTTTCATCCAAGAAACTCAGTATCTGTTTCTTCTCCAAATTTCCCAGTACGAGGTCTACATCTAACACTTCGCCTTCCAAACCCTTTCTTGGCATTTGTGCGTAGCAACCCGCTAGAATTATCTTTGCTTTGGAATTGCCCCTTCTCAGATGTCTGACAATCTGCCTTACCTTTCTCTCTGCTTCGGATGTAACGGCACAGCTGTTGACGATATAAATATCTGACAACGGATCTTCATCAGTGACGACTACATATCCTGCATTTTCTAACATCTCTATGATGAGTTCGCTCTCGTACTGATTCATCTTGCAACCTTGTGTAATCACAGAAATTCTCATTACTTGTCGGTCACCGCCATTTCTCTACGTGCTGATTCTTTCAAGATTGAGAGCCGACTTACTACACCCATTAGCACGTTGTTATCATCGACAACAGGTATCAATTTATAGCCTTTTCGCATTATCGTATCAGCTACAAAAAGCAAGGTATCGGAAGATTTCACTGTAAATACAGATTTAGTTGCGTACTTTATGATGGGTTCATGTGATATATCCTTCAGATTTTTTATAAATAGATTCGTGTCAGGCAGAAATGCTGCTGTCTGAAGCAGAGTAAAATAGCTTGGCAAACACGCTCTTATTATGTCATCTTCACCGATGAATCCCACAACTCTAAGATCACTATCAACAACTGGGACACCCGATAAGCGAGTCATATCAAGCAGCTCTATCACTTGTTCAACGGTATCATTTTCAAAGACGAAAGTTAGGTCATGTGTCATTATATCAGAAACCTTTACGCCTTCCATCTCAATCCACCCTCTCGCTTATGATGAAGTTCATATATTCTCTTATCTGCCCTCTTGAAGGTGGTTCCTTCCCTATGTATGCTGTCTTAGCTACTGCGGCTGCGTATCCATATCGTGCCATATCTATACAGCATTTGCCTTCCAGTTGTGCCAAGACCATGGCTGCTACGAAATTATCGCCACTCCCAAGTAAGAACGAGTGATCTATATCGACTTTCGGTGAGAACTTCCAAACACCGTCTGCCGTACCGATGAAGTCATGAATCGTCTTGTAAGACAATATCACGAGCTTTGTACCGTTTTTTACAAAATCACGTGCTGTTGCAATATATTCTTCTTCTTTACTCAGGATTTTCCCTAAAATCTTCTCACTCCTGCGCATGTCGTATTTGATGACATCAGGTAGTGCTATCTTCATCGATTCTGATATTATCTCATCTCTTGCCTCCCAGAACACTGTTTTATCATATTTCTTAGCGATTTTTGTGAGTTCTCCGTAGAACGACAAGGGGATACCTTTTGGGACACTACCAGAAATGACAACAGTCTGAACTTTCTGAACAAGTACTTCGAATTTTCTCAAAAAGATATCCACCGACTCCGGGCTAACAAATGGCCCTTCAGAATTTATCTCTGTGAGTTCGTGATTAACAGTGTCCGTTATTACTATATTTTCTCTTGTCTCATCTCTGATATTAACGAAACTTGTTGAAATCAAAGGGCTGGCCTTTCTCAACTCTGAGATGAGTACATATCCCACATATCCGCCCAAGAAGCCAGTCACTATCAAAGAAATACCGTATTTCGATAGAATTGTCGCTACGTTTACACCCTTACCACCTGGAGACATGCGGCTCTTTTCACTTGGTACCATATTCAGTTTGTTAAGCGTAAATTGATCTATAAAAAACTCTCTGTCAAGCGCAGGGTTAAGGCAAACAGCTAATACATTCATTTAATTCCCTCCAAAATATATGTGTTGGGATCCCCTTCATATAATATTTTACCACTTTTCATCACAATTAGAACATCTCCAAGCCCTATAAATCTCTTTAGAGTCCTTGTTGCTAGGATTAGTATTCTCTTTTCAGAAATTTCTTTCAGTGTTTTTGTAACAAATTCAACGTGTTCATCATCTAAGTGGTCTAGTATACAGTCGAATATGAGTAGAGAAGAATTGCGGAGGGAAGAAATAAAAAGGAGAAGTCCTATCTTTTCAAGCACATAAAAGGAAGAGAGTGGGGTCTTTTCAAATTTGTACAATGCCTTTAGAACTCCAAACTCATCAAGCTCAGATGCGTACTTTTCTACGCTAAACTTAAAATCTTTTCCAAAGACAAGCTGAATGAGTTCTTTGAAACTCAAGTAATCAAGAGATTCCAAAAAGTTAGTATCTATGTATGTTACAAGTTGTCTAATTTCTTTCTCCTTATAGGAATTGGCATCCTTCCCGTCCAGGATTACTTCACCTGAATAACGAATGTCGGGGTATATTTCCTTATTCAAACGTGCAAGACTTCTTAGAAATGCAGATTTTCCGGAACCACGTGGACCGTAAAGAATAACTATGGTTCCACCATTCAACGAAATATTTAGGTTTTCAAATAAGATACTTTCACCCACTAAAGCTGTAAAATCTTTAACTTCCAATTGAGGTATCTGCTCTTGATCAGCTTGTGCTTTCATAATATGCGAGCACAAAGATATCTTCTTCAAAACTGGAGAGGAGTGTGCTCTTCCACCCTTTCTAAAGCTTGACCTCTCGCCCCTTTAGAAGCTAGTCAGTCATGGCTTTTATCATTTTCCTGCAAGA